>CAZMOH010000013.1:0-15334 GCA_964567875.1 uncultured Candidatus Peribacteria bacterium
CTTTATATTTCAAAATTCCTTTTTATCTTTAAAATTGTTCGACGGAGCGCGAGCGCCAGCGAGCGCTCCTAGTCTTTACCAAGTTCCACTCTGAAGGCGAATCTCCGCGAATTTTCCCGCGAAAAAATAAGGAAGAAATAAGGAAGATTCCGGACTAAATCCGGGAAACTTTTAAAAAATTCGCGGGAATTTTTAGTACTTATTTTTTAAACAAAATTTTCACTAATTCTCCAATATTTTTTACCTCAACTAATTTGATTTTTAATTTTTCGCGGGATTTTTCTCCTGATTTTCCGCGAAATTTAGGGACAATAGCTTTTTTAAAACCTAATTTCTCCGCTTCGGAAAGTCTTCTTTCTAAATTACCAACACTACGGACTTCTCCAGACAACCCAACTTCTCCAATGACAATGGTGTCGGCAGGAATTTCTTTTTCGGTGCGAGAAGATAGAATGGCGGCACAAATAGCCAAATCCGCTGCTGGTTCTTTGATTTTCATTCCTCCTACAATGCTTAAATAAGCGTCATAATCACCACATTTGAATGGAGTAAATTTAGAAACCACCGCTAGTAAAAGATGAAATTTCGCGAGATTGATCCCACTAGCGGTTCGGCGGGGTTGTCCAAAATTGGTTTTAATTGTCAGGACTTGAATTTCCATTAAAAAATTCCGTGATCCTTCTCTTACGACAGAAATTGCCGATCCAAAAGCATTTTCCGCGCGTTCTGCCAGAAAAAATTCGGAGGGATTTTTTAATTCAAAGAGTCCTGCTTCGCGCATTTCAAAAACTCCCACTTCCAAAGTTGAGCCGAACCTGTTTTTTGGTGACCGCAAAATTCGTACTTCAGATGAGTTATCTCCTTCTAAACGTAAAACAACATCTACAATATGTTCCAGAACTTTTGGTCCTGCGATTTCCTCATTTTTTGTTACATGACCAATTAATAAAATTGTAGTGCCAGTAGATTTCGCGACTTGTAATAAAATTTCGGCTGACTCTTTAATTTGGGAGATAGTTCCAAAGCGTGAATCAGTACCACCAATCATTTGAATGGAGTCAATGACAACAAATTTCGGTGAATTTTTGATAATAGTTTCGCAAATATCTTCTAAGGAATTTGTCGCGAAAATTTTATTTTGATAATCCTTTTGATTTAAGGGAGAAACTCTTATTAACCTGTCTAGAACTTGTTCTACAGATTCTTCACCTGAAAAATACATTCCCTCTGAAATTCCCGCGAAAATTTGCAGAGAAAGAGTGGATTTCCCCACTCCTGGAGAACCACCAAATAAAATTAAAGTTCCCGGGAAAAAACCACCTCCCAAAACCCGATCAACTTCGGAAATTCCTGATTTTATCCGTTCTTGAAGAGAAAATTTCGCGGGATTTTCTACTCTGTTTTTAGTTAAATTATTTCCTTGAATTTTTTTTCCACCGCCAATTTTAGCTTCACGAAATTCTTTAACAGTATTCCATTCACGACAACTTGGACATTGCCCTGACCATTTAGAAAAGGTGTCTCCGCATTCCGTACAAAACCAGTTTTCTTTTTTTCCCATCGGAAAAAGTTTAGCAAAATTTATAAAAACCCGCGAAAAAATTATTTTTTAACATTTAACTGAGAATAATATTTAATCTTTAAAGTCTTTAAAAGACAGAAAAAGATAATTCTTTAAATACCAGAAATGCTTATTAATATTTAAGACCCATTGAATACTTTTTAAAAGTTGAATAAAATTAAAATTTCGCGGGATTTTTAGAGTAAAAATTATTTTATTTTTAAAACACGAAAAAAAGTTGACGAAAAAAGGGTTTTCTCTAGAATACGCGGGAACTTGGGATTGTTTTAATCTCAATTTGGCAAAAAATCTCGGGAAAGAGACCTCTTAATTGCGGTGATTTCAGATTTTCTTGTCCATTTTTAACCCTTTAAAATATGGCAAAGAAAACACTCAACTTTCCAGCAAAATTAAAACCTACAATGGAAAAAGCTGGAAGATATTTTTTTAGTGAAGTTGGAAAATCGTTTCCGTTTCCAGATCTAACAGAAGTCCAAACAAAATCATATAAATGGTTTATGGATAAGGGGCTGAAAGAACTTATTGATGAGATAAATCCAATCGTAGACGCAACTGGTAAAAAATTAAAACTTGAGATTTTGTCATACGAAGTTGAAGATCCTAAAAATGATTTAGAAACTTGTATTAAAAAAGGACTTTCCTATGAGGCGATTATTAGAGCTCATGTTGCTTTAACAAATCTTGAATCTGGAGAAATTAAAGAGCAAGATGTTTATTTTGGGCAGATCCCTCTCATTACAGAAGGAGGAACTTTTATAGTAAATGGTATTGAACGAATAATAGTTTCACAAATAGTGCGAAGTCCGGGAATATTTTTTCTGCCAAACCCAAAGATTGCGGGGACTTATCAGGCTAAAATGATTCCTAAAAGAGGGGCTTGGTTAGAATTAGAAACAGATAAAAAAGGTCTTATTTGGGTTAAAGTCGACCGAAAAAGGAAAATTCCTGTGACAATGTTTTTGCGAGCTTTTGGTTATGAAACTGACGAGAAAATTCTTGCGATTTTTAAAGACGTTGTGAAAGGATTAGATGAAAATCCAATTACTAAAACTTTAACAAAAGATGAATCAACAACTGATAAAGAAGCTTGGCAAGGAGTTTATCGTCGAATTCGTCCTGGTGATTTAGCGACTCCAGAAAATGCAAAATCATTTTTAGAAGATACTTTTTTTAATTTCCGAAAATACGATCTAGGACCAATTGCTAGACATAAAATAAATAAAAAATTTGGTTTAAAAACCAAAAATGATAAAGAGGGGAGAGTTTTTCAAATAGAGGATTTTATTGAAATGGTGAAGGAATTCATTAGAAATAATTCAGGAAAAGGACAAGGAGCAGATGACATTGACCACTTAGCAAATCGTCGTATTCGAGCAGTTGGAGAATTAATACAAAATAAATTCCGAGTTGGACTCTTGCGAACAGAGCGGATTATTCGCGATAGAATGTCAATTGTTGATTTGGAAACAGTAACTCCGACACAGATTGTTAATTGTCGACCAATTACAGCTGCTATGCATGAATTTTTCGCGAGTTCTCAATTGTCACAGTTTATGGATCAAACTAATCCTTTAGCTGCTTTGGAGCATAAACGAAGAATATCAGCAATGGGACCAGGGGGACTAACTCGTGAAAGGGCAGGATTTGATGTACGTGATGTACATCCTTCTCATTACGGGCGAATTTGTCCAGTAACAACGCCAGAGGGACCAAATATTGGGTTAGTTTTACACTTAGCTTCCTATGCTAAAGTAAATGATTTTGGATTCATTGAAACACCTTATCGAACAGTTAAACATTCAGTTAAAAATGATGGTAAAATGGCGGTTGGAAGAACTGCTTCTCAGGATATTCTAGATGGTAAAAAAGTGATAGTTAAAGCTAATGAAGAAATAACTGAAAATCTCGCGAAAAAATTATTAAAAATTAAAAACTTAAAAGAAGTTCCAGTTCGAGCTTATATAACTGATGAAGTGGCATATTATTCGGCAGAAGAAGAAAAGAATATGTGTGTGGCTCAGGCTAATACTAAAATTAAAGAAAATGGAGAATTTGTTAATTCTAATGTTTCGGCAAGAAAACAGTTTGAACCAGGAACTTATTCCGAAGAAATAATTACTCATATGGATGTTTCTCCACAACAGATTGTTTCGATTTCCACATCGTTAATTGCTTTTCTAGAACACGATGATAATACTCGAGCGTTGATGGGATCAAACATGCAACGACAAGCAGTTCCACTTGTTAAGCCGGCTTCTCCAGTTGTAGGGACAGGAATTGAAGATATTGCTTCAACAGAACAATGTATTCATGCTCCAGAAGATGGTACAGTAAAGTTTGCAGATGCAAATAATATTATTTTTACAGGAAAATCTGGTAAAAAACACGAATTTAAATTAAAAACATTTTTAAGAACAAATCAGGGAACTTGTATAAATCAAAGGCCAGCAGTGGAGGCAGGTGATAAAATTAAAAAGGGAGACATTTTAGTTAATGGAACATCTGTTCAAAATGGGGAATTAGGACTAGGGCAAAATCTTTTTGTAGCTTATCAAACTTGGGATGGGTTTAACTATGAGGATGCTATTATTATTTCAGATAGAATTGTTAAAACAGGAATTTTCAATTCAATTCATATTAGTAGCTATGAAATGGATGTGCGTGACACAAAACTTGGTCCTGAAGAACTGACAGCAGATATCCCTAATATTGCTGCTGCTCGTCTAAAAAATTTAGATGAAAATGGATTAGTTAGAATTGGGGCAACTGTTTTGGCAGGAGATATTCTCGCGGGAAAAGTTACTATCAAAGGAGAAACTGAATTATCAGCGGAAGACCGTCTTTTGCGTGCTATTTTTGGAGAAAAGGCACAAGATGTAAAGGACTCTTCTTTACGATTGCCACGAGGTTCTGGAGGGAAGGTTATTCGAGTTGATGTTTTGGAAAAATCAGAAGGTGACGAATTGCCAAACGGGGTTTTAAAAAGAGTTAAAGTGCAAGTTGCACAACTGAGACACTTAGAAGCAGGGGATAAAATGGCAGGACGACATGGTAATAAAGGTGTTATTTCGCGGGTTGTTCCCGAAGAAGATATGCCTTATACAGCGGATGGTCGTCCGGTTGATATTATCTTAAATCCATTAGGAGTTTCTTCTCGAATGAATATTGGGCAAGTTTTAGAAACACATTTGGGATTGGCTGCTGAAAAAATGGGAATAAAGGTTGCAACCCCAATTCTAAATGGAATATCTAACGAAAAAATCCAAGATTTTTTACGCGAAAATGGATTCCCAGAAGACGGAAAAGTACAACTTTATGATGGGCGAACAGGAGAACCTTTTGATCACAAAACAGTTGTTGGTGTGACTTATATGTTAAAGCTTATACATATGGTAGAAGACAAGGTTCATGCTCGTTCGGTTGGACCATATTCATTAGTTACACAACAGCCATTTGGGGGGAAAGCTCAAAATGGGGGACAGCGTTTTGGAGAAATGGAAGTTTGGGCTCTAGAAGCACATGGAGCAGCATATACTCTGCAAGAAATGTTAACAATTAAGTCTGATGATGTTAAGGGACGGGCTAAAGCATATGAAGCGATAGTCAAAGGGCAACCAATTAAGGATGTATCTTTGCCAGAATCATTTAATGTTCTTGTTAAGGAGCTTCAATCTTTAGGGTTAAAAGTTACTTTGCATACAGAAGACGATAAAATAATTGAAAATCCATTAGATTTAGTGACAGAAAAAGAATCATTGAAAGAGGATCATAGTGAAGAAATTCTAAAAGAATCTAGTGATGTTGAAATGGTTATGGAAGATAAAGGAGAGGACTTGGCTGGTGTTGATGAAGAGATGGTTTTGGATCAGAGTAATAACGAAGAAGTGGATAAATAAAAATCCCGCGAAATTTCTTTGCGCGCATCGTATAGTGGCTATTACACGGCCTTGCCAAGGCTGAAACACGGGTTCGATTCCCGTTGCGCGCTCCAAAACAGAAATGATTATTAACAAGAATAATTATTTTTTGTTTTAAAATTTCGCGGAGTTTTAGTTATTCACCCCACGATGAACAATAATTCGACGCAAACCAGCGCTAATACCGTGTTTAACGTTTACAAAATAAATTGTTCCAGAGGCGAGATGCCGAATTTCCCGCGAAATTTTGTCTGGCCATTCTACAAATTTATTAATTTCTTTATTAGTAAAAATTTCTTCAAACCCGTGCGCATAGAAATTGTTGTCGTCTTTTATCCGATATAAATCAAAATGAGCAAATTTTTGAGATGGATTTTCCTTGTTAGCATATTCGTTAACATAAACATAAGTCGGGCTCGTAATTTCATCTGTTATCCCAAAATTTTTCAAAATTTCGCGGATTATATAAGTTTTCCCAGCGCCTAAACCACCTTCAAAAAAAATTGTAAAATTCTTTTCCTGACTTAAATATTTTTTATACAAATTTTTGGCAAAAAGTTGTGTTTGTTGGTGATTAAGAATTTTTTTATCTAAAATCTTTTTCATTTATCAGAAAATTATCTAAAATAACCGCGGTTAATTTACGCAAAAAAAATGAAAATTCAATTTTTTGGAGGAACAACTTTTGGAGCTTTTGGAAAAAATGCCCGAGTAGTTTTTGATCCGCCAGCTAATTTCGCGGAAAAAAACTTAGATTTTGTCACGAATTCTAGTGGTGAAGAGGTCATGGGAATTGATGCTAAAAAAGTTTTAACGATGCCTGGTGAATACGAAATTTCTGATGTTTTGGTTAAATCCCTTGCCCAAAAATCCCGCGAAAATATTCTTTTTAAAGTTGTTTTAGATGACTTATCAATTGTTCATTGCGGAGAAATGATTAATTTACCAGACAAAGAAGTTTTTGAAAATTTAGGTGAAGATATTGATGTTTTGATAGTAAATATTTCAGAAAAATTTCCCGCGAAAAAAGTAAAGGAATTGATTGAAACACTTGATCCACGAGTCGCTTTTATTGGTGGAGATTCGACAAAATTTGCTGAACTAAACAGTATTATGCCTATAACTATGAGTGAAGAAAATCCCCTTACTATTTCTCGTTCTAATTTATCAGAAGACAAGAGCGAATACTATATTTTGTCAGTCTAATTGGTTATTTTGCTAAAAATCTCGCGGGATTTTTTGACTAATAAATGATTTTGTCTAGAATCTCGTTGTTCTCTTTTATGGCGCGGTAGCTCAGTGGTAGAGCAAAGGACTGAAAATCCTTGTGTCGGTAGTTCAATTCTACCTCGCGCCACCATTTTCTTAAAATAGAGTCTGCAAAAGTAGGTTTTTTTTATTTTACGCAAAAATTTCGCGGAATTTTTTTAAAAATGGTGGAGCATAGCGGACTCGAACCGCTGACCCCATGCATGCCATGCATGTGCTCTAGCCAACTGAGCTAATGCCCCATTACTTGCCGAATTCTATTGATTATCAAAATTCTAACAAGAAAAATCCCGCGAAATTTTAAGGTGTTTTATAACGTTCCTGTATATGCGATGTTTTGCGGAATGTAATGGAGTAAAATATGGGAGAGCGAAGTGCAACGAGCGAACCGCATATGCTGTGTTATATGAGGGTATTTTTTCTGTAGTGTAACGGAAGAAAAAATAAGTGCAACGTCTCCTTGCGTATTTTTCAGTTACATTATTAGCGAATCAAATTTTTTGTATAAATTTTTTAGTATTTCAATGATTTTTTTATTGGCTCTCATGATAGAAATATTTTCGTTGATTTCTCGGGCTACTTCTTCTGAAAAACCAATGCCACGAGTAAACCCTACAACCACACGTTCGTTTAGTGGACTTTGAAAATATTGTTGTAGCAATGAGTGCCACTTTTTTAAATCTTTTTCGGCAATTCCGTAATTTTTTTCAGATTGTAAAATTTCATTTAAATAGTCGATGTAAATCCTCCAATCTTTGACATGATGATAAAAAATTTCATCTTCCAAAATTTTTAAGGACTGTGTAATATATTTAAATTCCGGGCACAATGAATAAGTATTATTTTCAACTATAAATTTTTCTCTTACTTGATCTAAAATTGAATGGAATTTTACTCCTGCCGAAAAAGATTCATCGTTTTCTAAGTCAGAAACAGATAGGTCATCATAGTGTGTTTTATCTCTATCAATCACCTTTAAATACCTAATATCTGGAAACGACGTGCCAATAAAAAAATCTCTCTTTATTTTGTCTTTAAAAAATTTATCAAAAATTTTCTCTGTTAAAGCAATATGTGTGATTGGTGCTGCCATACTTTAATTGTTTAATAACTGAAAAATATTTTGCCTAACACGAGTTTATGTGCAATTCGGAGTAATTGTAAAGGGTTTTTAAAAAAATGCAAAAAACCCGCGAAATTTCGCGGGTTTTTTATAAGTTCGAAATATTTAATTTTATTATTTCAAGATTTTTGTAACAACTCCAGCTCCAACAGTTCGACCTCCTTCACGAATAGCAAATCGAGTACCTTCGTTTAGAGCAATTGGTACAATTAATTTAACAATAAATTTAGCGTTATCACCAGGCATAACCATTTCAACACCAGCTGGAAGTTCAATTTCACCAGTAACATCTGTTGTTCGGATGAAGAATTGTGGTTTATATCCTTTAAAGAAAGGTGTGTGTCGTCCTCCTTCCTCTTTTTTCAAAACATAAACTTCAGCTTCGAATTCAGTGTGCGGTGTAATTGTTCCAGGTTTAGCGATAACTTGACCTCGTTCAATTTCATCTCGTTCAATTCCTCGTAAAAGAAGACCAACATTATCACCAGCCATTCCTTGTTCAAGCATTTTTTTGAACATCTCAACTCCAGTAATCACAACTTTTCGGCTTGGTTTGATTCCAACTAATTCCATTTCTTCTCCTGGTTTAATAACTCCTTGTTCAATACGACCAGTAGCCACTGTTCCTCGACCTTTAATTGAGAAAACGTCTTCAACTGGCATCATGAAATCTTTATCAGTTTCTCGTTTTGGTTCAGGAATGTAAGTGTCAAGAGCATTCATTAATTCCATAATTTTGTCTCCCCATTCTCCTGATGGATCTTCAAGAGCTTTAAGAGCAGACCCTTTAACAATTGGACAATCTTTAAATCCTCGTTTTTCTAGTTCTTCTGTAACTTCCATTTCTACTAATTCAATCATTTCTGGATCGTCAACCATATCAACCTTGTTTAAGAAAACAACGATATTGTCAACTCCAACTTGTTTAGCAAGCAAAATGTGTTCTTTAGTTTGAGGCATAGGACCATCTGTTGCTGCCACCACAAGAATTGCACCGTCCATTTGTGCTGCACCAGTAATCATGTTTTTAACGTAGTCGGCGTGTCCTGGACAGTCCACATGAGCGTAGTGTCGTGTTTCTGTTTCATACTCTTGGTGAGAAGTAGCGATTGTAATTCCTCGTGCTTTCTCTTCAGGAGCATTATCGATTTGATCAAAAGCAACTTTTTTATTTACATCTGAAGGCAATCGATCTGCCAAAGTAACTGTAATAGCCGCTGTCAAGGTAGTTTTTCCGTGGTCAACGTGACCAATTGTTCCTACATTTACATGCGGTTTTGTTCGTTGAAATGCATCAGCCATTTTATTATGGGTTAAAAAATATTTCGCGGGAATTTTATTGAGCAAATGCGGTATTGTCAAAGGTTTTTTGACTTTTTTTTGTAATTAATAATAATTATCCATAGATAATTATTGTTTATTATTTTTTAAAAAACTACTGTTGACCTTTGTTTTATTTCAAAATAACTTCAAAAATCCCGCGAAATTTTAAAATAAAATAACCAAATTTTTAATGAAAAAATCTGAACAACGGCAAATAATTCACAATTTTATTGCCAAATCCCGCGAAAAAAAATTGCCAATTACTCCGCAAAAAATTGAAATATTTACTTATATTGCTTCCACTACCACTCATCCTTCAGCTAAAAAAATTTGGGCAGAAGTTCGCGAGATTTTTCCACAAATTTCCTTTGCAACAGTTTATAAAAACTTAAAGAACTTTCAAAAACTGGGATTTCTCCGCGAAACAACTATGCCTGACGGGACCAAGCGTTATGAGGTGGAAATGACTCCTCATCACCATATGATAAATCTTGATAATGGGAAAATTACGGATATCAATATTGAGGAAGTTGGGAAAATTAAAATACCTGAAAATCTCGCTAAATTTGAGTTAGAAAATATAGAATTGACCTTTTTGGTACGAAATAAGAAATAATTTTCGCGGGATTTTTTTAATTCAAAATTTCTACTACTAGTTGAGAATCGTATAATAGCAAAATTCCTAGTAATAAAAGTAGTAATCCACCAATAAAATTAGCTGTTTGAACTAGTTTAGGACTAAAAACTTTTAAAGACAAAGTTTTCATCGCAATATAAAAAACAATCATATCATCTAAAACATAGGCAAAATCATAAATCGTAATTCCCGCGAGATTTTTCCAAAGTGGTAAATGTAAATCCAACATGGAAGCAGTATAAATTGTTGGTAAAGCAATACTACATAAGAGTTCGAAAGCATTGACCGAAAAAGCCAAGATTACTACTCCGATAATTACAAAAATGAATTTTTCGCGGTTTAGTATTTCCTCAATTTTTAAACTAAATTTTTTCTTACTTTCAGCATTCTGAACCTCACATTCTATTCCTTTATTCCGCGAATTTAGCAAGGTAATAATTCCAGTAATTACTGCAATAATTCCAATTGCTAAAAAGACCCAATCCATGGCGGAACTAGCAATCTGCGAGGTGACAGCTTTAAACCCAAAGAAGTAAGCCAATAGAGCTCCCATATATAACAAGGCCGAACTACCAATGAAAATTCCACCAATCCACCATCTTTTCTTAACATCTGGCATGGCTAGCAAAAATCCAATTAAAATAAAAAGAGTCCACATTGCACATGGATTAAATCCATCAACAAGCCCCATAACAAAACTCATAATTGGCCACCAAGCATCGGTTACCCCTGCCCACCAACTATTTTCTAGCGAAAATTTCGCGAGATTTTCAGCTCCAGATGAAGCAAAAACAGGTGAAACTAAGATAATGGATAGTAAACTATAGAAATATTGCATTTTATTTTTTCCCCAAGAAAGAATAGGCCCCACCAGCAATAATAACTGCCAAAATTGCTCCTAAAATCCATTTTTTCGCGGGATTTTCAGTAGGTTTGATTTTTTCCGCTTCTTCACGAGAAATAGCCGGTTTTCCGTAATTTTTCTCTAAAACTTTAATCATTTTTTCCGGTTGAAAACCAACGATAATATCTTCGCCAATAATATTAGTCGGAACTCCTTCCAGTTTTTGTCCAAACTCAGCTAGTCTTTTATCAGCCAAGGCCTTGTTTTCTTCATTATGCCAAACTTCATATTTTTCAATTTTTAAGTCAGGATACATTTTTTCTAAAACTGGTAAAAACTTCATTTCGGCATGACAATGTGGGCATTCAGCTCCATGGAAAAGTTCAATGACGGGAACTTTTTGAGCGAAAGCTAGTGTAGAAAAAGAAAAAGTTAGTATTACAGCGATCAAAATCCCGCGAAATTTTTTCATTTTTAAATTTTTTAAGAAATTCAGAAGTATTTTAGAGTTTGTTAATTCTTTGTAAAAAGTTTTAAAAGTTTATCTAAAAAATCCCGCGAAATTTCGCGGGATTTTTTTGCTGAAATTTTTGTTTTTTGACAAATTAGTCAAAGTAATGAAGTTCCATTGACTTAGTATTAGCAAAAGGTTGGCAAGTGTCTATTTCGTGCAAAACAAGTCCAGCATAACTAGCGTGCATTGTTTTTCCAAAGGATTTAATTAGAATATCATTTTTCGCATAGTTTTGGTAAGAGTCCCAAAGAGTTCGTGGAATTAATTTAAATCTTTTACGTAAAAGTTCTTCAACACTCATTGAAAACAAGTCTTCTTCGGTGAATCCGCGAAATTTTGTTTCATTTTCTAGTCCAGCAATTCCCAAAGCAATAAATCCTGCAGACAAAAGATAAGGATTAGCTAAAGGGTCTGGAAAACGAAATTCTGCTCGGATTCCTTTCTTTAAAGCTTTAGGGTCAGTAACGGCTGGAACACGGCAAGCAGCAGAACGATTACAAGCACCAATAGCTATTACACATGGGGCTTCATAACCAGGAACTAGACGAGAATAAGAAACTTCTGTTCGATTTGAAATAGCCGCTAAAGACGGAATTTCTTTTAAAATACCTGATAAGAAGTGTAGGGCTTTTTTAGAAAAATATCTATTTTCGCGGGCTTTTTCATCAAAGAAGAAATTGCTTTTTCCATCTCCAACTGAAAGATGCATATGCATTCCAGAACCATTTCGAGATGGATAAGGTTTTGGTAAAAAAGTAACATCAAATCCATAATTTTGAGCTACCTTATGACTAACTTGTTTGTAAATTTGAATTTTATCAGCAGTTCTTTCTGCTTTGTCAAAACGCCAGTTAATTTCAAACTGCTCGTCTCCAACTTCAGAATGAGCTCGTTCAATTTGGAAATCCATATTTTCTAAAACATTCATAATTTCAGAAATAATGAATTTTTTAGGATCTTTTGGATTAAAATAGTTAGAATTTCCACCAAAGTCTTTTCCAATTTCTCCTTTATCTTCCGGTTTGACAAAGAAAGCTTCAGGTTCAGCTCCTGTAAATAAATTTCCTCCCTTCCAAGTTTTCGCGAGTTTTTTCTGTAGTTCAACTAATTTAGAACGAGAACAGTTTGGATGAGGATTTCCATCAACATCAAGAATATTACAAATAATCCAGTATTCATCTTTTTCAGTATCGGCAATACTTGGATCAACTTTAATCAAAGTCTCCTCAACACCTTTAATAATGGCATCACTAGAATTAATATCATTAATTCCTTCAAAACTGGAACCATCATAAGCAATTCCGTTAGTAATAACTTCTGGTAGAGAAGAGATTGGAAAAATAATCTCGCGAAGTCCACCAGATAAATCTGTAACCAGTGTTTTTAAAATCGCATCTTCTTTAGCGATTTGAGCAACCGATAGTTTTTTACTCATTTTAGAGTGGGGTAAGAAAATATAAAACTGCTCAAATTTTACAAAATTTTGCAGAAAACCAAATTTTTTTTGGCTTTTTTTTGTAAAATCCCGCGAAATTTTTTTATTTTAAACAATTTTTTTGTTGAAATGTGTATTTTTTAGAAAAATAAATTGCAGATTAATTAAATTTGCCTTAATTTTGAGAAAATTCTAAAATTTCGCGGGATTTTGGGGTGTCGCCAAGTGGTAAGGCAACGGGTTCTGGTCCCGTCATTCGGGGGTTCGAATCCCTCCACCCCAGCCAGAGATTTTATGAGGGATGAGAACCCGCGATTTTTCGGGGTTCGACGCGCCGCAGCGAGAAAAGAAAGCGACAGAGCACAGCTCTGGCATTTTCTTTGGGAGCAAGAAGCGAACGGCAAAGTTTATTTCAAAAACAAGAAGTAATCCCTCCACCCCAGCCAGAAATTTCACGAGGGATGAGCCCCCACGATTTTTTAGTTTTTGCCACTAAAATCTTTCTTAGAATAAGAAAATTTCCATAGAACTTTTTCGTAATCAAAAATTTCATTTTCTTGAAAAAATCGCGGGATTTCCTCAGCGGCATTTTCTACACTATCAGAAGTATGAATTAAATTTCTTTGTCTAGAATCAGAAAAATCCCCACGAATAGTACCTATTTGATTATGATTTGTGCCAGCAATAGTTCTAACCATTTCAATAGCATTAGAGCCCTCTATCACTACTGCGATAATAGGAGTGCTAACCATAAAATCGTGTAATTCCGCGAAAAAATCTTGTCCATAAACATGAGCATAATGATTTTTTAGAAGTTCTTCGGTTAGTTTAATCATTTTTATACCGACTATTTTTAGACCTTTTTGTTCAAATCTCTTCAGAATATCACTTACTAGTCCGCGTTGAATCGCATCTGGTTTAATGAGAATAAGCGTTTTTTCGATCATTTTTTTACTTGAAATTTCGCGGGAATTATAATTACAAACAATAGAAAAAGAAAACTTAATTATATCTTTTTTGCTTGAATAATAGATGATTATGCAGGGAAAATCCCGCGAAATTTTAATTTAAGGAAAAAAGATAAGAAAATACTTGTTTTTTATTTTTTTCTGTGATATAATGGAACTTCTCGGTTGGGAAATAAAAGTTTTCTTTTAATTCTTGTCCGGGAAAAAGGAAAGGTTCTTTTAAAACTCGGTTTGCTTCCTCTCCAACTATGGTGACATAGTTTCAGGAGTAAAGAACTTGGTCTGGAAACCAGATCTTTTCCGGCAATTTGTTGATTTGTTTTCGGTTGATATTTTTCTTCTGAAAATTAGGAAACAATTGCTTTCGGAAAATTTCGCGGGATTTCAGTCCTATTGAGAAGTAAGCTTCTTCTCCGCGTCATCAAGTGTTTTAGCTTGTTGGTTTGAGTTCTGCTTTCAGCTTTAGTTGGGATTTCCCTTCTGTAGCTTATAAGTTGAATTTCCTAGATCAACTTCTTGGCTAAAATTTCGCGAAAATTTTCATTCCTTCTATTGATGGAGAACGAATGAAGCGTTGGTTAAAGGTCTTTGGCTTTTACCCTGGAAGTACGCTCAAATCTTCCCGTCTTGAGGTTATCCAACTTGTTTGGAAAAGACGTTAAAGGTATTTATTCGCAAGAATAATTTACTAAAAAAATGTTAGTTGGTGCGTAATCTGCTGGACTTGAGAAATCCAGTCCGACTAACGGGAAAACTGGACTATTCATCATCTTTTAGGGTAACGACTTCGGTCAACTCCTAAAAATCACTGCGAACTTTGGTTCTCATATTCAGATGAGTGGTTTGGCTAAGTAATTATTATTTTCTCTCAGTTACTTATTTCCCTTGTTGGCCTGACAAGTAAAAATTGGGGCAGATAACATTTTTTCACGCTTTAATGTTATTGATTAAGTTCAGAAGTAAACATCTTTGATATTTAGTTTCTGCTAAATATTTCAGTTTTGAAAGATTTTAAGTTTATTTAATAATTCTTATGAACCTTTCCACTACAAAAAATACCCTCTGGTTTATTATATTTTCCTAGAGGGTATTTTTTTATCCAAATTTTCGCGGGATTTTTATCTAGATATCAATATCATCTGATAAAATATCAGTAGGGATATCTTCTTTAGTCTCAGCAGAATCATTTTCTATGATTTGGTCAATTTCTTCATTATTTTCACTTTCTTTTTTTCTGGATAAAACAATCATATCTTGAGCAACAATTTCTGTTCGATAATGTTTAATTCCGTTTTCATCTTCCCAATTACGAGTGCGAAGTCGTCCTTCAAAGAAAACTTTTGTTCCTTTTTGGAGAAGTTTTTCTGCTAATTCAGCTAGTTTTCCCCAACAAACAACATTATGAAATTCTACTTCTTCTTGATAATTTCCATCAGGAGTTTTCCAATGACGGTTAGTGGCCACACCTAAAGTGCAGACATTTTGTCCATTTTTTAATTCGCGAATTTCTGGATCACGAGTTAAATTACCGATAATTTGAGCCTTGTTTAAAAAATTCATTTTACTACTTGATTAAAAAATACGATAAGGCAGGGGAATCTTATATTTTGAACGAGAATGGTGCAAGTTTTTTCTAAGAATCCCGCGAAAAATTATTTTTACAAAGAATTTAAAACCTCCAATACCGCTATGCTATCAATTTTCGCGTGATGATATAGTTCG
>CAZMOH010000014.1:0-14992 GCA_964567875.1 uncultured Candidatus Peribacteria bacterium
AATTTCGCGGGATTTTAATTTAGATTTCTTGTGCTATAATGAAACAAATGAAGAAAATATTTTTAATTTTATTTTTAATGATAAATCTAACTGGTTGTTTTAACAATACAAAAAATCCCGCGAAATTGGGAGAGGTTGAAATTGGAGAACAAACTTGGCAAGTGGAAATTGCGGATACTAATGAATCTCGGCGGTTTGGTTTAATGTTTCGCAAAAATCTCGCGAAAAATCACGGGATGATTTTTGTTTTTGAAAATGAAGGACGTCATTCTTTCTGGATGAAGAACACTTTAATCCCACTAGATTTAGTTTGGATTTCCGCTGATAAAAAAGTGGTTGATATAAAAACTTTACAACCTTGTCTACAAGATCCCTGTCCTAGTTGTCATCCACAAGATAAAGCACAATATGTCTTGGAAATAAGAGCGGGAGAATTTCGCGGAAAATTAGGCGATAAGGTGGAAATTAAGATCTAAATTTTTCAAATATCTCACCCAAGGCAGAATCTTGAAATCTCTTTTGAAAAGAAATCTGAAAAACTTCACGCAAATTTTGCCAAACATTTTCTGGCAATTCTTGTGTTTTTTGTTGTCCAAAAAAATTTCTAGCCAAAGTGGTAAGTCCAACCAAACGAGAAACTTTAGTGCCCGTTTTTTGAGTAATATTTTTATCTGCTATCTGAAAAACCCGCGAAAAATAATTAAATAAAACTTCATATTTTTCATCAACTGAAAAATCGTTGTCATAAATTTCTAAAGGAGTTCCACCAACGCCGTTCATTTCTAATATTTTGCATTTTTCCGCGAAAATTTCTTCAACAGAATTAGCCTTGATATCAAATCTCCCAGCATAAATTCCCGCGAAGTTTTTTAAAATTTTTTTTATAACTCCAACTAATTCGGTCTTTTGCTCAGAAGTTAAAGCAATTTTCTTGAAACTTGTCCCGTAAGACACGCTAGCAGTTCTTACAATATTTTTTTTACCAACGATTTTTTCCGCTAGTTCTGAAACAGAAAATCCAGCTAAAATCTTTTTTTCGCGGGATTTATCCAAGTTTAATTCAGCGCATTTTTCAATAATTAGTTGTTGTAAGGTCTTTTCTCCGTCGCCTATAACTTGCGGGGTTTTTTTTTGCACCAAAGATAAAATTTCAATTTGGTTAGTTATTGGATTCCGAAGCCAAGACAAACCAAATTCAGCATTTGTTTGGACAAATTCTTCTAAAATAATGTTTTCTAAATCAGAATTTTCCGCGAGAAAATTTATAACCTGGTCTTCTCTTACAAAATTTACTCCAGTAGCTCTTTCACCAACACTTGGTTTAAAAATCAAAGGATAAGTCGGTTTTATCTGATATTTTTCAAAAAACTTTTTCTCCAAAATTTCGCGGGATTTTGGAAGCTGGCTTAGAAACAAGTTTCGTGGACGAAATTTTTCATCAATTCGGGAATTTGTTTCGGTTTTATTCATTCCCATTAAGCCAGAAAATCCAGATAAGGCTGGATTGACAGCATTGATTTTGCCAAAATCCCGCGAAAATTTAGTCAAAACAGGTAGGAATTGTACTGGCCATGGGCAGAAATTCCAGGAAAAATGAGGATTTTTTTGACGCTTTTGGGCAATAAATTTTTTTACAGCAAAAATGTGTCTTTGGACCATTTTTTCGCGGGATTTTTTATCTAATTCGCGTAGTTTCTGAAAAATATTATCAAGAAGTGATTTGTCGGATGGGTCTTTTTTCGCTATCATAATCTCCGATATTGTAGATTTCTATTTAGAAAATGAAAGATAAAGTTGAAAAAGTTATAGCTGAGTTTCAGGAACTAGAGAAACAATTAGCTGATCCCGCGATTTTTTCCAATCCGCAAAAAGCAGCCGAAATTTCCCAAAAACGGAAATCTTTTTTAGAAAAATATGAATTAGCACGGGAGTATTTGAAATTTTTTAATCAAAAAGAGGAAGCCGAGAATATTTTGAAAACAGAAAAAGATTTGGAAATGCAAGAATTTGCGAAAATGGAACTAGAAGAGGCCAAAACACAATTGCCAATTTTAGAAGAAAAATTAAAGAAAGCGCTTATTCCTCGTGATCCAAGTGATGAAAAAAATGCTATTATTGAAATTCGTCCGGGGGCGGGAGGAGATGAATCAGCGCTTTTTGCAGGAGAATATGCCCGAGCAGTTCTGAAATTCGTGGAAAATGAAGGATTTAAAGCGGAAATTTTATCAGAACAAGAAAATGATGGTGGAGGAATTAAAGAATTAATTTTTAAAGTTATTGGTTTTGGGGCTTATGGAAAACTTAAATTTGAAGGTGGAGTACACCGAGTGCAAAGAATTCCCGCGACAGAAAGCCAGGGGCGAGTTCATACTTCGGCTATTTCCGTGGTGGTGATGCCAGAAGTTGAAGAAAACATGGTAGAACTAAATCCAGCTGATGTGCGTGTGGATGTTTATCGCTCGTCAGGAAATGGTGGACAATCGGTAAATACAACTGATTCAGCAGTACGCTTAACACATTTACCAACAGGATTAGTCGTAACCTGCCAGGATGGGAAATCTCAACTGAAAAATAAAGAAAAGGCCTTTGGAGTTTTGCGGGCGAGACTTTTTGCGATTGAAGAAGAGAAAAAAATGAAAGAACTTGGTGAAAAAAGGTTAGTGCAAATTGGATCAGGGGATCGTTCTGATAAAATTCGCACCTATAATTTTCCGCAAGATCGTGTTACAGATCATCGTATTGGACAAAATTTCAGTAATTTGCCAGGAATTATGGATGGCAATTTAGGAAAAATTGTAGAAGCACTACAGTTAGCAGAACAAATAAGTTTATTAGAAAAAAATAGTTAATTTCGCGGGATTTTCTTTGAAAAAAAAGAAAGGTTAATGAGGAACGAAAATATTTGTTCCCTACAATCTTCAAAATCCCGCGAAATTATAATTTTAGACACAAAAAAAACCGCTTCGGCGGTTTTTTTATATTTTAAGAATTTAAAGATTTTACTTTTTCTAGATAAGCAATTGCATCTAATTCTAATGGATCAGGACCGTATTTATTTTTTCCAATATTTCCACTTCTAAATAGAAGTATAATGGACATAAAAATATTTATAATTGGAATAAAGTTTAAAAGAATCAACCAGCCATTCCAACCAATATCATGTAACCTTTTTACTCCTAAGCAAATTGATGTCCATAACAATAATACGATAAAAACAATGTTTACACCAAGAACTCCAAACGAAAGGAGAAAAGTATTTATTTTATTATGTATTTTAACTTCAGAAGGATTGTTTTTAACAATTGGATTGTTTTTTGAGTTAATTAATTGAGCAGAAACAGAGCCAAAAACAGAGGAACTTTGTCCAGCTGCATTCTGATATCCGCTTATTGTTGCAATAATAATTGTCATAAGTATTCCTAAAATAACCATTATTGCTGGTAGAATGAATCCATATTCAAAAAACCTTAGCCTGTTTAATCGATTCCAACGACCTTTAAGAGTAAATAAATCTTTCCACATAATAATTTGAGTTAAAAAATGAAATTATCCCTAAAATTTTATTCTTAATTTTGGGAAAAGCAAAATTTCGCGGGATTTTTTCTTGACAATTTTTTTTCTCATGTTAGGGTTAAATAAAATATTATTTATTAACCACATATATTATGGAAACTAAAGATCGCATCCCTGAAAATAAAAATTTTTTAAATAGTGATCTCTACAAATTTCCAGAAAAAGAATTTTGGGAATCTTTTAATGAATTAGAATTTATAATAGATGAAGAAGTATTTAAAAGTATTGAAGCCTATTTCCATCAAATTATAACAGAAGAAAACCCTAGAGATGATACATGGCAAGAGGAATTTGAAGGAATTTTAAAGGAAGTTTTATATGAGATAAAATATGATAAAGATGCTAAAGAATTTGCTGGATTAATATTTAATCTTCATCGTATTTTTACTGAATTTCGTGGATATGCTGCAAATGATAAGGCAAGTAGTGATGTAGATGCTGCTTTTAAAGATCTTGAAGTTACAGATGAGGGAGTAATTTTGGTTGATTTTTTTGTAACTAGGAATCTCCCGGCTATTATAAAAAGATGTGAAGAAAAAAATATTGATTTAAGCCGAATTCGTATTGCTGTTCCAAAAATCATTTTGGCCGCCCAATTGATGAAAATGAATGAAGAAAAACGCCAAGAATTCGAGACAGCTTGTGCGAAATTAACGGAAGATCAGTTCCTTACAACAAAGGGAGATTCAAAAATTGCTATGCATAATGCAGATATTAAAAATGAGGACCAGATTGCTTTATGGTTTGCTCCGCGAACGATGGCTATAACTCCAAAACTACAGGCTGAAACAGAAGAAGAAACAATTACTAATTTTGTTAATTATTTTAAGGGAAAAATTAAAAAAGTTGTTGATGGTGGTGAGATTTTCGCGAATTTAGCATTTAGTGATGAATTTAAACCTCTACAGCTAGAAAAAACTAATGGAAATAGAAAGCTTACAAAGCTTACGGGAATATCTAGAGATGTTGCAGTAGCAATAGTTGAAATGTTGCAAGAAGAAGGATTTGAATATATTCCTAAAAAAGGTGCAGAGGACTCAAGCTTTAATCCTAGTGAAGTTAATCCAGAAATTGATCATACTAAAATGGCTAAATGGATGCACTTTAGGAAAACCGCATAAATAAAATATTAGAATATTTTTTCGCGGGATTCATTATTCAATTAGTTGAGTAGTCTTTGTATTAAATAGAATAAGAATGATTTTCGGGGAAATATTTAAAAATATCCAAAAAGCACATTTATTGATTTTTTCGCGAGATTTATTAAAATCACAACGATGAAAGAAAGAACAATGTTGATTTTGTCCGCTTTAATAAAGGATTTTATTAAAACGGCCAAACCAGTTGCTTCCAGTCATTTATTAGAAACTTGTAAGTTAGATATTTCATCAGCGACTGTTCGTAATGAGTTTGCAACATTAGAAGAAGTTGGTTTAATTCGCTCACCACATGTTTCTGCAGGAAAGATTCCTACCCAAAAGGGATACCGTTTTTTTGTCGATCAGTTAATGACAGAAGAAGAACGAAATGAAAAAATAATCCGCGAAATTTTTGAGAAACATTTAGAAAGTTATAAGTTGTCAAAGGCTAAAGAGTCTTTGTTTGATGCAATAAGAATTGTCTCACAACTTTCAAATAATGTGGCTTTTGCAACTCTTGATAATGACCAAACTTTTTATTTAGGTCTTTCTAATGTTTTACGGAGTCCAGAATTTTTAACTAATCCAGAAAAAGGAGCACAAATTGTTGAGGTTTTTGAAGGACGAGAAAAATTTCGCGAAATGTTAGAAAATATGCAATTAGTTGAGAATGATGTTCGTATTTTTATTGGTGAAGAAAACATCATGCAGGAAATTAGTAGTTGTGCCATAATTGTCGGCAAATTTCGCGGGAAAAATTTATCTGGATATATTGGAGTTTTAGGGCCAATGAGAATGAAATATGGTTTCAATAGAGCTTTAGTGCGGAATGTTTTGGAAATGATTATTTAATTTATTTAAGTAATTTGTGAAATTTCGCGGGATTTTCAACTTGTTTTTTCCTAAAAAAAATATATTTTCGCGGTGATGAATAAAGAGCTAGCAACTGTAGCAATAATCGGGCGACCGAATGTGGGAAAATCAACTCTTTTTAATCTTTTTTTAGGAGAGAGAAAAGCAATTATTTCTCCTATCTCGGGGACAACTCGTGATAATTTAATCGAAAAAGTTAACTCAAATCCCAAAACAGGACAAGGTAAATATGATTTTTTTCTAGTAGATACGGCTGGTTTGACTGACGAAAAAGGTGATTCACTAGAAGAAGAAATTCAAAAACAATCAGAATTAGCTCAAGAAAATGCGGATATGATTATTTTTCTTATAGATGGGAGGAAAGATTTAACTAGCGATGATTATGCGATTGCAGAAAAACTACGAAAAAATAAAAAAGTTCCAGTAATTTTTTGTGCGAATAAAATTGATGATGCAACTTTGCAAAATTGGGATTTGATGAAATTAGGGTTAGGGGAGCCCATTATAATTTCTGCTAAAAATC
This sequence comes from uncultured Candidatus Peribacteria bacterium, assembly GCA_964567875.1. Classification (GTDB taxonomy): domain Bacteria; phylum Patescibacteriota; class Gracilibacteria; order UBA4473; family UBA4473; genus JALVIB01. Next base: position 6,109 of record CAZMOH010000014.1, read on the forward strand.
GAGTGGGGATTGATGAACTTAATTTAGCAATAGAAGAAAAATTAAATTTCGCGGGATTTCCTAGTAAAATAGAAATTTTTGCCAATGATGAAGAAGATGAGATTATCAAAATTGCTTTTGTGGGGCGGCCGAATGTGGGAAAATCATCTTTAATGAATAAACTCACTAATAAAAAATTAAGTGTTGTTTCCAATGTTTCGGGGACAACTCGCGATACTATTGATGCAGAATTTATAGACGATGAAGGTCAAAAATATATTTTATTAGACACAGCTGGACTACGGCGGGCAGGAAAAATAGGAAAAAAATTGGAATACTGGAGTACAGTTCGTACGACACGAGCTATTGAGCGAGCCGATGTTTGTGTTTTAATGTTAGATGCTTTGGACGGAGTAACTCATCAGGATTTAATTGTTGCAGGAAAAATTTTAGAAGCAGGGAAGGGGGTTATTATTGCGGTAAATAAGTTCGATTTAGCAGTAGAAAAATCAAAAGCAAAACAAGAGACAGATTCCCGCGAAATTCCAGAAATTAAAATGTGGGACGAAGAAATTGAGGTTATTCGTAATAGATATTTAAATTATTTGGCACAAAAAATTAGATTCTTAGCTTGGGCTCCGATTCTCTTTATTTCCGCAAAAACAGGGAAAGGTATTGAAGGTATTTTTCAATCGGCGAAAGGAGTTTTTGCAGAAAGACAAAAACATATTTCAACTTCTCAGTTGAATAAAGTAATTCCAGAATTTGTTCACTCACATGTTTTGCCAGCTATAGGGACCAAAAGAGGTAAAATTAAGTTTGTTTCGCAAGCTGACTCGGTGCCACCGAAATTTATTTTTCATGTTAATAATGAAAAAGCCTTCCACTCAACTTATCGTCGTTATTTAGAAAACAAAATCCGCGAAAAATTTGGTTTTCACGGGACACCTATTCGAATGGAATTCCGAGATGCGATGGATGAGTTTAAAGGAAAAAATAAAAAATCTAAGAAGTAAAAATCCCGCGAAATTTTATCTATTCCTTTCTACATCTAGTTTTTCTTATCCTTTCTATTTTTTTCAAAACTTGCCTTTATCAGATAAGTTTTTCCAAGATACTAAAGCTGGCGCAGCAATAAAAATTGAAGAATATGTTCCAGCGATAATTCCTACTGTTAAGGCAAGAATAAAATAGAAAATTGCGTGAGATCCAAAGACGAGTAAACCAATCAGTGGTAATAAAGTTGAGACTGAAGTTGCTACAGAACGTCGTAAAGTTTGTTGAATTGATTTTTCTACAACATCTTCAAAAGTTTCACTAGCTTTTTGGCGGTTGATATTTTCGCGGACTCGGTCCAAAATCACAATTGTATCATTTACAGAAAATCCTAATGTAGCGAGAAGAGCTGTGATAAACTGTAAATCTAATTCAATATCAACAAAGTATCCTAAAACAACAAAAACTCCAACAATTACTAAAATATCATGGATTAATGCTAAAATCGCTACTGCTCCAAACCGCCAAGGATTAACACTTTTGGGTACTTTTCGAAATTCAATAGCCACGAAAATAATAATTCCAGCTAAAGCAAAGAAAATTGCGTAAATGGCCTTTGTTTTAAAATGTGCACCAATAGAACTATCAACTCGACGAAATGATATTTCTTTATAATCTCCAATCGTTTCTTTTAAGTTAGATTTGATTTGATCTAATTTAGAATCAGGCATTGACTCTAAAGTTATCAAATATTTATTTCCGTCAGCCTTTTGGATTTGCACTTGTTTATTTAGTTTTTCATTCGCAAAAAATTCCGCGAGATTTTTTTGTTGGACAGGTTGGTCAAACTGGACTGTCCAGCGGATTCCTCCGAGGAAATCTAGTCCTAAATTCATTCCAAAGACAGCGGTTAAAGCAATTGCAATCGCAACAACTATTCCAGAGAAAGTTAACCAAAGTTTTCTGTGAGCGGTAATATTATATTTCATTTTTATAAATTATTTTTTAGATTTTTTCGCGGGATTTTTAAATCCAAACAGAAGTTTTGGATTATTAAAAAACTTAAAGTGAATCAATATTCTTAAGATATTTCGGGATAAAGTAACAGCTGTAAACATTGATAACAAAGTTCCCACAATCAGCGTGATAGCAAATCCTTTAATCATAGAACTTCCTAAATTAAACAAAATTAAACAAGTAATTAGAGTTGTCATATTTGAATCATAAATTGCTGTCCAAGCCCGATCAAATCCTAATTCAAGGGATTCAGCTAACGATCTTTTTCTTGCGAGTTCCTCTTTAATTCTTTCAAAAATTAGAATATTCCCATCAACAGCTAGTCCAATAGAAAGGGCAATTCCGGCTATTCCGGCTAGTGATAAAACAATTGGACCACCAAATGATTCTGGCCAAAGTTTTAAAATAGCGACATAAAGTCCAGCATACATAGCTAGAGCAATAGAAGCCACAACTCCCGCGAAATTATATAAAACAATCATAAAAATCATGGTTGCAACTAAACCAAAAGCGGCAGCTTTAAGACTTTTTTGTAATTGGTCTTTCCCTAAAGATGGTTCAATTGTTAATTGTCCAGATAACTGCACTGGAGCATCAATCGCTCCAAGATTGAGGCCATCAGCTAATTTTTTAGCGGAATCAAAAGTAAAGTTCCCTGTAATTTGAGATTGTCTACCTAAAATCTTTTGTCTAACAGTTGGTTGGGTAATCCATTTCCCACCAACTTTAATCCCCAAGCGACAAGGATTACCGTTATCACATTTTTTTGCAGCAACTCGTCCAGTAATTTCCGCAAAAAGATCGCCTCCTTCATCATTGAAGAGTAAATTAACCAGTGGTTGACCAGCTTTATTAAATCCAACGGTTGCATTTTCTAATTGTTTTCCACCTAGTTTTGTTTTTTTCCAACGTATATCTGATTTATCCCATCCTAGTAAACGATAAGCCACTTCTCGGTCTTTAACTGTTTCAGTCCCTCCATCTTTTTTATCTAAAACTTCAATTACATGGTATCCAAACTCAGTTTTAACAACTTTTGGTAATAATCCTGGTTTTTCTACTCCAAAAACTGCTTTATCAAACTCTTTAACCATTTGTCCTGGTTTAAATTCTCCTAAATCACCACCAGAAGTTTGAGCAGCTGCTTCAGTAGAATATTTTTTAGCTAATTCCGCGAAATTTTCCGTTCCTTCGTCTTTTAATTGTTGTAAAACCCTTTCTGCTTCAGTCTTTGCCTCTTCTTCTGATTTATATTTTACATTTTCTCCGGCTCGTGTTGCTCCCGGATAAGCAAATAAAATATGACGAGCATGAACAGTTGGTTCAGTCTTTTTTTCGCGGGTTTTTTCCTGGTTTTCAGTTACCTTAATAATAGCTAAAACTTGTTTTGGTAAGGAATTCACCTCTAATTTCCCATCTTTTCCCACAGTGTATTCCATCTCAGTTTGTGTATCCAAGACCTCAGGAATTATTTCGCCGGCCTTGGTTTCTTTTATTTTATCAGCAATTTTGGGGTCATGAATACTATCAGCCCAACGAGCATCAAAATCTTGAACGACAATATCTTTTTCATTCTGTTTTAAATTTTCAACTGTTTTATCCCAATCAGCTCCATTTTCTAGTTTCTTTAAAATCCCGCGAATTTCTTCTTTTTTTTGGGCTTCTAATTCCGGCATTTCTTCAAAAAATTCTAACCGATTATCTTGTTCAGCATCTTTTTTAGCTTGGTCAACGTTAGAACTGGGAGGCATTTGAATTAAAATATGTTGCTCATTATCAACTTGTGAGCGTTTAACTACGATTTCCCCAACTCCAGCTGGATTAACTCTCTTTTCTAAAGCATCACGGACAGATTCCGCGATATTATTTAAATTAACATCATTTTGTGGGTCATCATCATTGTTTTGAGCAATGGCATCACTCAAATCTATTTTATAATCAAGTTCGGTTCCTCCAGCTAAATCTAATCCCAAAGTAACTTTTTCTTTTTCAGCTAGTTTTCCCAACCAGTTATTTCCCAAATATTTTGGTGGAATAGAAAAGAAAATCGCTATTACTAGCATTGCTCCAACTAATCCAAAACGAGACCAAAATTGTTTATCCATAATTATCAAAATAATTCCGCGGATAATCTACTTTATTTGAATTTTATGTCAAAATTTCGCGGAATTTTTCATTTTTCTTTTAGCAAAACAGGTTTTAAGTAAAAAGTTGTTTAAATTATTACTCTCTGTTTTTTCCTATCAGGAAGGAAAAAGGAAGTGTTTTTTATAATTTTGCGGGAATTTATTTGACTTTTTGTTTTTTTATTTTATGTTTTAAGGGATGGCAAAAAAAATAAGACACAAAAATAGGCACCATTTGTTACCTAAGTCTCGTGGGGGAGGAGATTTTGATGAAAATATATTAGTATTTGATATTAATAAACATAATTCCTTTCATCATTTATACGAAAACCAAATAATAACAGAAAGAATTTGGCAAGAAGTACAGAAAGACTGGAATGTACTTAGTGATGAATTTAAACTTCGTCTTTGGGATTTATTACAAATTCCTCCGCAGAAAGTTTATAAAAAGAGTGTATTTAGTAACGATAATGACTATTTGAATTTAAAGTCAGAATTTAAACCAATTAATAGTAAAAAAAATAATGAAATTTTTTCAAAAGAAAGTTTAAAAAAGATAATTGGTAAGTTATGTAATGTTGGTAATTTAGAAAAATTAAATAAAAATGATTTTTATAGTTGTGAAAAACTCGAAGAAATTACAGAATTAGTACTTGCTATAAAAAATGAAACAAATAATAGAATAAGTGACATTTTAAAGCAGATTAGAATAATAAAAAAAGATAAAACCTTAAAAAATAAAAGACATAAACGTTTGGAAATAATTATAAGAGAGCTAAAAGAAATTTATGATGTGGCATCATAAAAAATCCCGCGAAATTTTAATACTCCCCAAAAACTCCCTTATACTTATCAGCTAAATCAGTCACTTTAAACTCACCAACTTGGTCAATACTTAGAGAATCTCCACCAACTTCTCCAATCTCAATCGCTGTTAGGGAAATTTCGTCCCGAGTACTCGGGACTTCGTTTTGCAAGTTTCTAAGCCATTCATGAAACTCCGCCTCTTTGGTTGGGTCAATGGAAATCAAATATCGTGATTTTGATTCAGAAAATAACGCCACTAACGGATTTTCATGAATTTTCGCGAGATTTACACTAGCTCCAATTTTTCCAGCTATACAGGATTTAGCCAAAGCGGCTCCTAAACCACCAGCACCAATATGCTGAACGGAAGCAAACAAATTTTTCTGGTGTCCCGCAAAAATCCCGCGAAATTTTGCTAAAGATTCATCTAAATTAACTTTAGGAACAATCCCAGCGTGTTCGTCGGCTCCAATCATTTTTACAAACTCAGAACCACCAAATTCTTCGCGGGTTTCTCCCAAAACAAAAATCTTATCCCCAGCAATTTTGAAATCAATAGTTGAAACTTTTGCTCCATCGGGAATAACCGATAAGGTAGAAATTAGTAAAGTTGGCGGAACAGAAATTTTAACCGGATTATTGTTTTCATCATAACCGCGAAAATCGTTAAACATAGAATCTTTTCCTGAAATAAAAGGAGTTCCATACTTTACCGCTGCTGCATAACAACCTCGTGCCGTTTCCAAAAGTTGCCCTAATCGTTCTGGTTCATCAGAAGAACACCAGCAAAAATTATCCATAATCGCCATATAATCAACATTTCCTCCAATAGCCACTGCTTCTCCAATAGCATCATCAATTGTTGCTACTGCCATGTCGTAAGCATTAATTTCTGTCATTTTAGGATTTAAAGCGTGTGATAAAATCGCAGCTTTTGGCGAACTTAAAACAGGTCGTACAGCCGAGGCGTTCACATTGACACGGCCTTTTCCCTGTAAAGGTTTAATTAATGATCCACCCAAAACTTCGTGATCATATTGTTGAGAAATAAACTCAATCCCGGCAATATTTTGTTGTTCCAACATTTTTTCTAATAATTTCGCGGGATTTTCCTTAATTTCTACTTCTTCTAAAAGAGGCCGTGGAGTAGGTTTTTGATACTCCGCTTTCAATAACTCACAAGGCCAACCAGTTGCCAAAAATTCCAACGATAAATCAAATATTTTTTCCCCATTATAAAAGACTTGTCCACGACCAGAATTTGTAAATTTCCCCAAAACGGTCGCTTCAACTCCGTGTTTTTTCATAATCTCCAAAAATCCCGCGACTTTTTCTTGAGGTACAGAAAAAGTCATTCGTTCTTGTGATTCAGAAATCCAAATCTGCCAAGGTTCAAGGTTGGGATATTTCAATGGAACTTTGTTTAAATCAACCTCAAATCCGCCAGCTTCTTCTCCGAGTTCGCCAATAGTCCCGGAAATTCCCCCCGCTCCACAATCGTGAACTGAGTTTATATATCCACCTTCTCGCAGTTCTCGAACAACTGCATCAGAAAGTTTTTTTTGTGTAATGGGATCTCCAATCTGTACAGCTGTAGCAGGACTTCCGTCATCCAAAGCTTCACTTGAAAAAGTTGCTCCATGAATTCCGTCCATTCCTACTCGTCCTCCCGCGACAATTATAGCATCACCAGGTTGGGCTTTTTTCAGCGAAGAATCTCGTCCGTCTAATTTTCGTGGGATTAAACCAACAGTTCCGGCAAAAACTAATGGTTTTCCGGCATATCGATCATCAAAAAAACAAAACCCTTGTGGAGTTGGAATCCCAGATTGGTTTCCGCCTTCTTCAATTCCCGCGACAATTCCTTCAAAAATTTCACTTGGTTGAAGGGCGGGGTTGCTTTTGTTTTTCCCACGAAATAAAGAAATTTCTTTTTCTGGATTTCCTAGACAAAATCCATACCGATTAATAACTGGTTTTGCTCCGCGACCATAACCGAGTGCATCACGATTTACTCCCACAATTCCCGTCATCGCTCCTCCAAAAGGATCAAGCGCGGAAGGTGAGTTATGAGTTTCCATTTTATCTGTAATTACCCACTCGTCATCAAAGCCAATTCCTCCCGAATTATCAGAAAAAACTGACACACAAAAATCATTTTCGCCTTTATTTTCGCGGATTTTTTCTGTAGCTTTTTTGATATAAGTTTTAAAAATCCCTTTTTCGTCATCATTTATCGGATTAGCAAAAATAGTGTGCCGACAATGTTCAGACCAAGTTTGAGCAATTGATTCTAGTTCAATATCATAAGGATTACGTCCTTCTCCGCGAAAATAGTTACGAATTGTTTTCAAATACAGCAAAGATAAAGCTAATGGGCCACGATAAGTTCCATCGGGATTTTGGATTCCTTTTTTCCCTAAAATTTCTAATTCTTCATCAGGAATTTCTAAATTTATTTCCAGCGGTGGATTTGGCGCATCTAACTTAACCTGTGGTGCTACAGCATCCATTCCGCCGTCGGCAAAAAATTTTTCGCGGGATTTTACAGAAATTCGTTGAATTAATGGATTAGCAAATAGTCGTCCGATTTTTTTTGCGTCTTCCTCGCTCAAATTTTCTCCTTTGACATACATCAAAGTTGATGAAAACACATTTTCCGCTGGTTTTTGAAACTTGATTTTAAATAAATCTTCAATTGATTCCACCACCGTTCGTCCTACATTATCCGTTACTCCCGGCAAAAATCCAACTTCAATTGCCCAGTCAAAATCCCGCGAAAAATCAGGTTCTCCAATTGAAAAACTCTCATAAACAGGATTTGTTAAAATCTCGCCGATGGCTTGCTGTTCATCATCAGTAAAATCTCGAGAGATTGTATAAACAGCTGAAGTTTTTACTTCTTCAACATCAAATCCAGCTTTTTGAATTTTTTTCAAAAAACTTTTCCCGCGAGAATCTTTCACGGTATTGCTGATTTCGATTCGAAAAATATTCATTTAAAAATTATTTACTAGAAAAATATTTTGCGGCGTTTTCAAAGATTTTGATATTGTCGGTCCATTTTGGTAACTCTTGTCCTGCGCGAAGTAGTTTTTCGCGACGCAGAGTGTAGTCGGGCAAGTTTGTAAAAAATAAAGCTCGTTCAGGATGAGGCATCATTCCCAAAATTCTGCCACTAGGATCACAAATTCCCGCAATATCTAAATCCGCTCCATTGGGATTAGCTGGAAACTTTTTTTTCGCGGGATTTCCCGCTTCATCAACATACTGAAAGACAATTTGGTCATTTTTCGCGAGTTTTTCCAAAGCTTCTGATTCTAAATAAAAATGACCTTCGCCGTGAGCAGCGGGCAGATAAATTTTATCAACTCCTTTTGTCCACACGCATTTTTTAGAAACTTTTTTTAAATTAACATAACGACAAACAAAACGGGCTGAATCGTTTTGCAAAAGTCCGGCCTGTCGTTTGCCATATTCACCATCCAAAGCTGGTAAAAATCCCAAAGCAACTAAAATTTGAAAACCGTTACAAACTCCCAAAGTCAAAGTATCCCGCGCCACAAACTTCATTAAATCTTCGCCGATATTATTCATTAGCTTATTAGCCAAAGCTTTTCCTGAACCGGTGTGGTCTCCGTAAGAAAACCCACCCGGAAAAACTAAAATTTGATAATCTTCTAAACTTTTTTCCCGCGAAATTAGCTCATTAACATGAACATATTCCGCTTCACTGCCAGTTTCATTAAAAGCAAAAATTGTTTCTTCCTCCGAATTAATTCCGTATCCACCGAGAACGCAAACTTTTGGTTTCATCGCCGGTAGTTTACGAATTTTTGTGTTAATTGTAAATCATTTAACAATAACTATTTCTTTTTTAAAAGTTTTTCAAATTCTTTTTTGAAAGTCTCAACATCCTTGAACTGTCTGTAAACAGAAGCAAAACGAATATAAGCTAT
>CAZMOH010000015.1:0-5640 GCA_964567875.1 uncultured Candidatus Peribacteria bacterium
GTAAATTATCCAAAAGTTTTTGAGAAAGTTGTTAAAGTCGCGAAAAAATAATTTTTTTGTGTTAATGGAATGTAAATAAAGAGTAGATTTTCTACTCTTTTTTTGTTTTTATTTTGACAAAAAAATAAATACCCCTACCCTAGGTACAGATAATTTTAAAATATTTCTAAAATCCCGCGAAATTATGATTTTACCAGAATACAAATCCAAACTCTTGATTGCGCTCAAAAAAACACAAGGTACTCTCGCAAAAATTGAAAAAATGATTGAGAACGAGGAATATTGTCTAAAAACTGCTCAAATGATTGGTGCCGCTGAAGGTCTGCTTCGTGGAGCAAAATTAAAAATGCTTGAAAACCATCTACAAACTTGTGGAGTAGAAAAACTTAAAGGAGATGCTGAAAATGTCGCGGAATTTGCCAAAGAGTTAGTCAAAGTGATGGATATTTCTTCACGAAAATAACCTCACATAAAAAATCTCCTCTTGAAAAGCGAGAACTTTATATTATTTAAAAAAATACTAAAATGTCAGATTCCTGTTGTTCCGTTCCCAAACAAAAAACTGATTGGCTTCTCTGGGGCAGTCTCATAACTGTCGCGATTTCCTATTTACTACACTGGCAATTTGCAGGTTTGCTAGACTTTTCGCCATATTTCGCGGAATTTACAAAATCTAGCTTTGAACTGATGAACAAAATGGCCTGGGGAGTGGCAATGGGAATTTTATTTGTGGGAATTATTGATAAAATCCCGCGAAATTTTATCTCTAATCTCTTTGCCCATAGGGGAAGTAAAGGGATCTTCCGTGCCGTTTTGGCTGGAGTTTTATTGGATTTATGTTCGCACGGAATTCTGATGGTTGGAATGAAACTTTATAAACAAGGAATTCGTCTTGGTCAACTAATGGCTTTTCTTATTGCCAGTCCGTGGAATTCATTTTCACTAACTTTAATTTTATGGTCACTGATTGGTTTTAAATTAATGATGATTTTTCTAATTTTATCAATGGTTATCGCTTTTATTTCTGGTCTTTTATTTGATTATTTTGTAGATAAAAAAATTCTACCAGCTAATCCAAATCCGCTAGAAATCCCGCGAAATTTTAATTTTTGGGCGGAAGTCAAAAAATCTTGGCAGGAATTCCAGTTTACTACACAATTTTTTCGCGAAATTTTGAAAAGTGGAATTGCTGGTTCTAAAATGGTACTACGCTGGGTTTTCTTTGGTGTAGTTTTAGCTAGTTTATTGCGAACTTTTATTACTCCTGAAAATTTCGCGGGATTTTTTGGGGCCTCGGTAACAGGATTACTAGCGACAATAATTTTTGCAACAATTATAGAAGTTTGCAGTGAAGGTTCTACTCCTATTGCCGCCGATTTAGTGACCAGAGCGGGAGCTGTTGGGAACGGATTTGCTTTTTTAATGACCGGCGTTTCTACAGATTACACGGAAATAATGGTCCTTAAAGATACTACCAAAAGTTGGAAAATCGCTTTATTCCTCCCACTCGTCACCTTACCACAAGTTATTTTATTAGCGTGGATTTTGAATAACTATGCGTAAAATTCGCGGGATTTTTCCAAATAAGTAATATGAAAATAATGAAAAAAATACTAATCGCAATTGGGATAATAATTCTGATTGTAATCATCGCAGGAATCTATAAATTTAATTATCTAGCAAATCAGCCAGGATATGATGTTGATGGAAATAAAATTTCTACAGAAACTTCACAATTTAACGCAGAAAAATCCGCGAAAAAAGGAGTTCCTACAACTATAAAATCTATTTCTCCACAAGAGTTTAAAAAACTCGCAAGTTCTGGAGAATACACAATTATTGATGTGCGAACCCCTGATGAATTTACAAATGAACCACTTTTTACAGATGCTTTAAATATTGATTATTACAAACCAGATTTTCGTGAAAATCTCGCGAAATTAGATCCGGATGAAGCATATCTAATTTACTGTCGTAGTGGAAGTCGTTCAGGGAAAACTTTGAAAATTATGAGAGACTTAGGATTTAAAAATGTCGCGGATTTAGCTGGAGGACGAAAAGCTTGGCTTATGACCTTTCCTATAAATATTGAGAAAAAAGTAATTGAATCTAAGAAAGAAGAAGAAATTCCCGCGAAAAAAGGAATTTCTTTGTCAGAAGTGACTAAACATAATTCAAGAAATGATTGCTGGACAGCTATAAACGGAAAAGTTTATGATGTAACAGCTTTTTTCGGAGTTCATCCAGGTGGTGATGAGAATCTTTTTCGAGTTTGCGGAATTGATGCCACAGCTATCTTTAATGCTCAACATAAGTACCAAAATAATGCCAAGAATAAACTTGAGGAATTTTATATTGATGATTTACAAAAATAAATGTTGAAAAAACTTCTCGCGATTTCTTTAACTCTGAGCAAAGTTTCTTTGCTGGTGTTATTGAGTTCTATGAGTATCTGGGGAAATTCCGCGATGGCAATGAAAATGCCATGTGGAAAAATAATGCAGTCTAATAATTCTCAATGTAAAGTTTGTACTTTAGCTGCCAAAACTTTATCTGAACCTTTCGTGCAAAGAGTTGAAAAGAAAGAAAAGAAGAACTTCGCACCAAACCCCCTTAGTCCCCCTTGTCAGGGGGAAATTTTTAGGGATTTTGAATTAAAAGAAAATGAAAAATATGTTTTTCCGCCACCGAAATTATTAAGTAAAAATTCTTACCTTTTTGCAAAGAAAAAAATCGTGCTAGTTATATAGAAAAATAAATAGATTTTTAGAAACTATTTATTAACTTTATTAATTATGTACAAAAATATTTTAGTAGCACTTTCCGTAGTATTTTTCGCGGGATGTAGCTTAATTTCAAAACAAAATGTCGCGGAAATTCCCGCAAAAAATATTCAACAAAAAATAACAGATTCTTGTAATTCAGATAGTGAATGTGGAACAGGAAACGCCAAAAATTGCTCCAATCACGAAAAAGGTGGCGGCTGCATGATGGGAAAAATGAAAGGAATGAAAATGGGTGAGATGAATGGTAAATCCCGCGAAATTTTTAGTACTGATACAGCTGGATTGCCTGATGTTGTTCCAACACAATTGGTAAAACTTAAAGATGGAGACACTTTTGAAATGACCGCGGAGATGGTAAAACAAGAAGTAGGAAATCGAGTGATTAAACGCTTGGCGTACAATCGCATGATTCCCGGTCCAATTATTCAGGTTGAAAAAAATGCAGAAATTACCATAAAACTCACGAATAAATTGGATTTGACCACCACGCTGCATTCACATGGAATTCGCCTAGATGATGATTTTGATGGTGTTCCACTTGACATGGGAGGAACACAAAAACCAATGCAACCGGGAGAAACTTTTGAATACAAAATAAAGTTCCCTGATACAGGCGTGTTTTGGTATCACCCCCATATTCGCGAAGATTACACGCAAGAAATGGGGCTTTATGGAAATTTTAATGTGACAGAAGAAAATTACTGGCATACTAAAGCCCGCGAAAATTTCCTAATTTTAGATGATTTTAGTGAGAATGATCCGTTTTACAAAGACCTCACCAACAAAACTTTAATGGGACGATTTGGAAATATTTTGCTCATCAATAATCAAGAAAATTTTCAAATGTCCGCGAAAACTGGTGAAAACTTGAGATTCTTTATTACAAATGTCGCGAATACTAGAACTTTTGATTTTTCCATTAAAGGACAAAATTTAAAAATTGTCGGTGGAGATATCGGACGAGTTGAAAAAGAATTTATGGTGAAAAATTTTGTGATTGCACCAGCGGAAAGAATAATTTTTGAAACAACTTTTGATTCCGCGGGAACTTACTCAATTGAGCATCGCGGGAAAAAGATTGGGGAAATTGTCGTGACCGATGATTCATCAATTGTGCGAAACGATGACTGGCTTAATTTGTATGAAAATTTAGCTGATTATTCTTTAATTCGTGATAATTTCGCGGGATTTCTCGCTCAACCAATTGATAAAAAATTAAGAATGTCTATTGGCATGAAAGGAATGGGTGAAATGCGAATGGGACAAAAACATTTAGATGGAAAAGGAAATATGATGGGCGGAAATATGGAAGATATGATGAAAAAAGAAGAGTCTCTTGGTGGAGAAATACATCTAGATGAATCTGACGGTATTGAATGGGAAGATGGAATGGCGATGATGAATGAGATGAGTAACAGCAATATGATGGAATGGATGCTCATTGATGAAACTGATCCAAAAAATCCGCGAAAAAATGTAGAAATGAATGAGAATTGGAAATTTAGGCAAGGTGATATGGTAAAAATTGAAATATTTAACGATCCAAAATCAATGCATCCGATGCAACATCCAATTCATTTTCATGGACAACGCTTTGTTGTCCTTACTCGCGATGGAAAACCAAATGACAATCTGCAGTGGAAAGATACGGTTCTTGTGAAAAATGGCGAAAAAATTGAAATTCTTTTGGAAATGTCAAATCCGGGAAAATGGATTGCTCACTGTCATATTGCCGAACACATGCATGCCGGAATGATGTTTAATTTTGAGGTTCAATAATTATAATTTGAACAATGAATAAAATTTCACTTTGGATATCATTAAAAAATCCCGCGAATTTAGCAGTTTTCGCGGGATTTTCCCTACTTTTTTTTGTTATAAATTATTGGGTAATGAAAAATTTACCGGGGACTAATGGTTATCAATGTTTACCAAATTCTTGGACTACGGAAAATATAGTTTTTGCAATAATTGTTAGTTTTCTAATGGGAATTTTTGTAGTTGGAATGAAAGAACTTTTTTCCGCGAAAAAATCAACTATACAAAAAATATCTACGGCTTCGTTATTTTCTTTTAGCGGAATATTAAGTATTTTTACTATCTTTTGTCCTGTTTGTACGATTGGCGTTATCTCAATTTTTGGATTTTCTTTTGGTTTAAATTTTTTTGTAAATTACGGAATTTGGATAAAAGTTATTAGCATTTTACTGCTAATTTTTGGTTTATACTGGATAAGCGCTCAACTTAAACCAAAAGAGTGTGAAATCTGTAAATTTGTTGCCCCTAAAAAATAATCCCGCGAAATTTTTAACCAAAAAGTTTAATTTTTTTCGTGAAAACGTAATCTATTGCTAATGAAAAAAATAACTGATTTTGAAGCGGTTTTATGGGACTTTGACGGAGTGATTGTTGACTCAGAAAAACTCTGGGCCAAAGAAGCCCCTAATTTTTATTTAGAAGTTTGTCCTAATTTTCAAAAAAAAGATATTCAGCAGTTTGTTGGTGGTAGTTTACAAAACGCTTGGGAAATTTTTCGCGGGAAATATGGAGTTCAGATGAGTTACCCTGAATTTAAAAAATCTTGTGAAGATTACGCTTTAAAACACATTTATCCAACTGCCCAACTATCACCAAATATAAAAAATTGTTTTCTAAAACTTCGCGAAAAAAATATCCCACAAGCAGTAGCTAGTTCAGGAACAAGGCGGTGGCTTGAACCAACTATTAAAAGAATTCAAATAGAAGATTTTTTTCAGACAATAGTTTCTTCAGATGATACTGGTGGTAGAGGAAAACCTTTTCCTGATGTGTTTTTACTTGCCGCGAAAAATCTGAATATAAATCCCGCGAAATC
>CAZMOH010000015.1:5740-14379 GCA_964567875.1 uncultured Candidatus Peribacteria bacterium
ATCTTGCCAATCTCTTAGTTCGCCTTTTAGCTTTGTATTTATTAAAACAGAATTTTTAGGTCGCCGAGCGGGACGATTTAATTTTTTCGCGGGAATTTTTTTTATTTTTGTTTTTATTCCATTATCTAGTAGAAAAAATTCAGCATATTCCGCCCAAGAAACAGGTTGTCCTGAGTTTTGAAGATGATAATGTCCACTAGGTTTTTCTTTTTCTATAAATTCGGAAAAAATAAATTCGGCTAAATCCCGGGTAAAAGTGGGCCGTCCGATTTCATCGGCAACAATTTCTAATTCATTTTTTTCGCGGGATTTCTCTAGTATTTGAGATATAAAACATTTTCCCTGTCCAAAAAGCCATGAAGTCCGAATGTTCCACCATTTTTCCGCGAAATTTTCTAATAACTTTTCTGCTTCAAGTTTTGTTTGTCCGTAATAATTAAGCGGATTCCTGGGAAAGTCTTCCACAAGCTGGTCCTTAATTTTCCCTGAGAAAACATAATCTGATGAAAAATGAATCAGTGGAATATTGTATCTAATCAGGTTTTCTAGTGCTTCCACATTTAAAGCAAAACATTCCGCGCGACTAGTTTCGGCTTGATCAACGTTAGTATAAGCCACGCAGTTAATTATTAAATCAAAATTATTATCTTGTAAAACATCATTAACCGTTTCAAAATCTAAAACATCAAAATCAACACTACTCGGAGCAATAAATTTTAAATCGGAAATTTCGCGGGATTTTGATTCTAGTATTTTAAAAAATTCTGAACCAAGTAGACCTGTTTTCCCTAGTAAAAGTATATTCATTACTTAAATTTTACTTAAAAAAGAAAATCCCGCGAAATTTTATAAACAAAAAAGAAGCATTTTATTGCTTCTTTTATTTATCAATCTTTTAGTGGAGCCGCCTATCGGAATCGAACCGATGACCTACGGGTTACAAATCCGTTGCTCTAGCCAGCTGAGCTAAGGCGGCGCAGGACTTTCAAAGAAAGCGAAAGAATTTTAGAAAATTTTTATTTCTCGTCAAAATTTTTTCGCGGGATTTTATTCTGTTTGAATTTCTTCTTCTTCGTAATTGCTTTGATAATCTCTTCCTAAAACAATCTGAATGTCTATCACATCATCAGAAGGAATTACGTTTTGATCAATATTCTCAATACCGATATATTTTTTTATAAATTCTATTGTTTTTGGTTTTTCTGCGAATTTTTTGACAAAAGTTTTGTCCACTTCTTCGTCATAATTGCCTATTTCAGCAATATGAAAACCTAATCTACGTAATCTTGCTCCTAAATTTCCAGCCAGTCCTGACTCTCCAGAGCCGTTTAAAACAGAAATTTGTGAATTTTCTAATAATACTTCCGGATGAATCAAAACTAAATTAATAAACTGTTTAGTATCTTTAATAGATCTTGGTAAAAGAACAAATTGTCCGTTATAAAATTCACGAGCCGGAGCATAAAGCATTCCCCCACTTTTCGTAGGATCGTCGTTTAAAACATACGAAATAATATCTCCATAATCAATTTTGGAACCAATTTTAGCTAGAGCACTCATTTCAACTAAACTTAAATCGGTGTTTACTCGACGTCTAAAAACATCATAGAATTCGCGAAGTTTCCCTAAGTTTTTGGCCCACCCATTAGCTTCTATTTTGCTACGAATAGCTAAAGCTATATCTTGTTGTCTTTTAGCTCGATCATAATCAGAAGTTGTTTTTCTACTTCGAGCATATTTTAAAGCTGTTTCTCCATCAAAATGTTGTAATCCCTTGCGAACAACGAATGTTTCAAATCCATATTTCCCATTTGGATAAAAAGGATCAATGATTTCTTTTGGTACAAACAAATCAACTCCTCCCAATAAATCAATTCCATCTTTAAAAATATCAAAATCAACAACAGCTCCATAGTGAATAGAAATTCCCGCGAAATTTTCAATAGCTTGTTTGGTTATCTCAAGTCCTTTCTTTTCACCATATTTATATTGGGCAGCTGCGTAAACTTCATTTATCTTACGGTTTCCAACTTTTGATTCAACATATAAATCTCGCGGGAAACTTAATATTGAAACACTAGGCTTAGAATCATTAATTGAAATCAGCATGATAGAATCTGATAAATGACCTCCTTCCTTGTTTTTTCCAGCTACACCTAAAAGTAGAATATTCGTATGTCCATATTTATCTTTTTTTAAGGGACCTTGAGAAAAAATTCGCGGAGCAGATATTTCTCCTATACTAAATTTTTCATAAATAGCTCTTGCTCCAAATCCTGCAAAAATAGCTACAAGTAAAACTATAGCAAATTTTTTATTATTTTTTAACCAATCAGCAATAATAGCTAACTTTGATTTTTTTTGATGAGCAGGTTTTATCTTACGAACTTTAAAATTCATCGCGAAAATTCTAATTATTTATATTTTTTGGTCAAAATTTCGCGGGATTTTCAGAGAACTTATATTACAATACAATGTTTAAAAATTGTGTTCAACACAAAATAGTATAAAAAAATTGTACATGGGTATTTTTTTTGTTTATAGTTGTACCGAAATAATTTTGTTTTAAATGAAAAAAACTTTTTTGGCTTCATTCCTGTCATGTTGTCTGTTTTCCAGTGCCTTTGCCGTTTCTAGCATTTCTAATGTTCTAGATGGAGATAATTTTTTTTATGACGAAGTTCAATTAACTTCTGGGGCAACTTATCAGTCAGATATTGATGCAGACAAAGGATCTGCTAATGTTAAATTTGAAGGATCTGGAAGCTTAACAATTGGAAAACGAGTTAGTGACACACCAGGATTCCCGCGAGTTGTTATCTATGGAGGATCAACTTTAACAGTTAGTCAGGATTTTACAGGAAAATCAAATAAAAATTGGTGGGCAGGACGAGTCAAGGCACCAGGAAAAGTTTTAAATATACCCGAAACATTAATTAAATGGGAAAATGAATCAAATCATTTACTGGGAAAGACAAAAATAGACACTAGCTATGGATTTGGTCCTGCAACTGATACTTATAAATTTTCACCAGAATCTTATGTAGTTTTACCTATTTCTGTTCCAGATAATACAAAAATTTGGTATGTTTTCCATTCGATTGATCCAGAAGATTATGCTAATGCCAAACCAGTTGAAATTAAGGAAAACAATTTCTGTATTGTAAAAGACCATTTATGTGTGATTCCAGTAACAGAAATGAATCAAATTGCTTTAGTTGAAGAAAGTTTTGATAGATGTCCGCGAAAAGAAGTGGCCAATGGGGTAGTAGGAGAAATTCCATATTGTGTTATAACTTGTAATGAAGGATATGAACTAGATGAAAATGCCATAGCTTGTATTGAAAAAGATCCTAGTTCTCAAGTAGACAACTCTTCAAGTTCTACTACTGATTCTAATAATTCACAGGAAACAAATCAGCAGACAACTTCATCTGAAAATAATATTGCTGGACTACAAGGAGACGACCTAAAGAAAGCGATTGAAGAAGCTCGTTTAGCAGCTATTGGCAAAAAATCTTATCATTCTGGACATTATACAGGTGATAGCCTTGAGTTAATTGATACAAGTAATCTATCTGGAGAAGAATTAAAAAAGGCTCTAAGAAGGAATGCTGAAATAAATCACCGTAAATCTATAAAAAACAAGCGAGTTGATAATTCAGATGATGTTTCCTTTTTGAAAAAAGCTTTAAATGATATTCGCGGAACCTTATGGTCATGGGAAAATCAAAAATCAGGAGAACCAGAAATAATTGCAAATTCTGAAGACAATACTGATACATCTCAGGAATTGGCTTTAAATGATGAAACAACGCCAAATAATGAATCTCAATCTTTTGCTGGACATACTTCTGCTCCATTATTACCGTCCAGTGGATCATCAACTTTATTTATAATAATTTCCATCTTAGGAATAGGATTAATGTTGATGGCTTTCCGAAGGAACTAAAAAACGACACTAACTAGAAAGGGTTTGAAAATATATCAGAAAAAAGCGGTGGGGGCCGCTTTTTTCATTTATAAAAATGAATATTTTTAAAAATCCCGCGAAATTTTAGTCAAATTTCATAAAAACTTTTTCCTCTATACAATTGTCAAAATTAAACACTGAATAAATCATAATTTAAATAAAAGAAAGTCGTCAAATATTTATTAAAAGACACTTAAAAAATCTGAGTTAAGAAAAAATTTCGCGGGATTTTAGTTTTATGTATAATATATTTGAAATTAACCAATATTAAAATGTTAGGAATTACCGATTGTAAAAAAGGCGCCAAAGTTAAATATAACGGAGAACCATATTTAATTGTTTGGAATCAATTTAGTAAATCTGCTCGTCAAGGTGGAGTCATGAAAACAAAAATGAAAAATATGTTAACTGGAAAAGTTATGGAAAAAACTTTTCAAGGAAATGATAAAATAGAAGAAGCTGATTTGGCTTATAGAGATGCTCAATACCTATATGCAAATGGAGATGTTTGTAGTTTTATGGATATGGAAACTTATGAAACAATCGAATTATCAAAAGAAAGTTTGGGGGATACAGCTAATTTTTTAGTAGACGGAATGGATTGTTCTTTACTTCTTTTTGAGGGAAAGCCTGTTAATGTCCAAGTGCCTCCCAAAATGGAATTCACAATTGCTAAAACAGATCCAGGAGTTCAGGGAGATCGTTCTAGTGCAGGGACAAAACCAGCAACATTAGGAACTGGTTGGGTAATTCGAGTTCCTTTATTTGTTGAAACTGGTGATAAAGTCATTGTAAACACAGATACTGGGGAATATGTTGAACGAGTAAAAAAATAAAATCCCGCGAAATTTTAGAATTCTCGTCGATCAACCATTGCTTTGGATAAAGTCCCAGCATCTAAATAATCTAAATCTCCCCCAGTTGGAATTCCCCGTGCTAAACGCGAAATTTTCCCGCGAAAAATTGGTAGTAATTGCTCACGAATAAACATTGCTGTTGCTTCTGATTCAGTTGTCCCAGAAGTTGCGATAATTATTTCTTTTATTTCAGGATTCGACTCAATACGAATCAAAAGTTCTTTAATTCGCAAATCATCTGCCGAAACTCTGTCTAATGGACTTAGAACTCCATGTAAAACATGATATTTCCCGCGAAATTCATGAGTTTTTTCTATAGCTAAAAGATCTAATGGAGTTTCAACTATACAAATAACATTTTTATCTCGATTAAAAGAAGAACAAATTGGGCATTTTTCATTTTCGGAATAATGGAAACATTCCGAACATTCTTTAATATTTTTTTTTAGATTTAAAATCGATTGTCCAATTTTTTGGTCAATTTTCGCAGGATTTTTCAAAAGATAAAAAACTAATCTTTCGGCACTACGTGTTCCAATTCCTGGCAAGTTTGCTAATGCTTCAATGGCCTCTGTAATTGGTTTTGGTAAGTAATTCATAATTTTTCCGTGAAATTATAGGGCATTATTAAAAATTTTAAAAGAATCTCTTAAAGTAATTTTTTAAGGTTATTACCAATAATTTTTAAGATTGTTACCTGAAAATTAAAGAAAGTTTTATATAATTTCGCGGGATTTTATTTAAAAGTAGTAAAATTTTAAAATTTACTTATAATTCTTCCGAAATTTTAATTTATAAAGAATATGGATTTTTCAATCCCAACTACTTCTGAAATCTTAGGAAAATCCCGCGAAAATTTTTTGAACATTTTTTCCACATCATGTCGCAGAAGTATTGTTGAAATGGTCAAAAACTCACAATCTGGTCATCCGGGAGGTTCGCTCTCAGCTTTGGATATTTTAGCCACTTTGTATGTTTTTCGACTAACTAAAACTGACGAAAAAATTGTTATTTCTAATGGTCATATTTCACCAGCAGTTTATTCTGTTTTGGCGGAATGTGGTGTGATTGACAAAGAAGATGTCATAAAAAATTTCCGAAAATTTGGTTCAAAATTTGAGGGACACGTTTCACGTCATATCCCAGGAATACATTACGGGACAGGACCTTTGGGAGTCGGCATTTCAGCAGCAATCGGGATGGCTTTAGTGGAATCCCGCGAAAAAACAGGCAGACGAGTTTTTTGTTTGCTGGGAGACGGTGAGATGCAAGAAGGACAAGTTCACGAAGCAGCACTTTTAGCCGCACAACAAAAATTAAATAATTTCACGGTTTTTGTGGATTATAATAATTTGCAGATTTCAGGAACTTTAGCGGAAGTTTGTGATATAAATATTGCGGAATTTTTTCGTAGTAAAAACTGGGACGTGCTAGAAATTGACGGACATAATTTCGCGGAAATTTGGTCAGCCATTAACCATCAGAGTGATAAACCAGTTGCCGTAATCGCTAAAACAATTATGGGAAAAGGTGTCAAAGGAATGGAAGAAGACGGAAAAAATTCTAATCCGAAATGGCATGGAAAAGCTCCCCAGCCAGAACTAGCCGAGGAAATGTTAGCAAGTTTGGAATTATCAAAGGAAGCGGAGGAAATTCTCGCGAAATTTCGTCAAGACCGTAATTTTAAGCCTCAAATGACTGAATTTCGTAAATTTGGGGAAAAAATGTTGGAAATTGAAACTGGAACAAATATTTTATACAAAAAAGACGAATTAACTGATTGTCGCTCAGCTTACGGAAAAGCACTTTTAGATTTAGCGCAAAAAAATTCGCGGGTTTTGGCGATGACAGCAGATTTGGGTGGCAGTGTGATGACTAAATTTGTCGCGGCGGAATTACCCCAACAGTTTGTGGAATTTGGAATCGCGGAACAAAACATGGTTTCGGCGGCTGGCGGAATGTCGTTGATGGAAAAAATTCCTTTTGCTTCAACCTTTGGAGCGTTTATTTCTTCTCGCGCTAAAGATCAAGCACGAGTAAATGATATCAATGAATGTAATACTAAACTTGTGGCGACACACTGCGGACTTTCTGTAGGTGAAGATGGACCAACTCATCAGGCAATTGATGACGCTGGATCATTTTTGGGAATGTTTAATACCGGAGTTATTGAACCAGCCGATCCCAATCATTGCGACCGAATTATTCGCTATGTGGCGAGTCATTGGGGGAATTTTTATGTACGAATGGGACGAGCTAAAATTCCCGTTTTGACTGATGAAAATGGAAATGAATTTTTCGCGGAAAATTATGAATACACTTATGGACGATGCGATTTACTTCGTTCTGGTTCGGAAATCACAATTATCGCGACTGGACCATGTGTCCACGAAGCGCTAAAAGCCCGCGAAAATTTCGTACATCCGGAAAAAGTGGAAATAATTATTGCCAGTTCTATTAAAAAGTTTGACCAAACTTTAATTAAATCATTGGAAAAGACAGGAAAGTTTATGACGGTTGAAGACCATAATCCTTATTCGGGACTCGCCTCAGCGGTAGATAAATTTGTTGCTGATGAAAAAATTCCCGCGAAAAAAATTACTAATTTAGCGGTAACGGCTTATGAGTTATCGGGAAAAGCTTCCGAACTATATCATCACGCGAAAATTGATAGCATAGCGGTATTGGAGGTTTTAAATAGTTTATAAACTATTCCTGAACGGAAGTTTAAAAGTCTGTTAAAAAAATAGAGTCGAATGATCTTCGAATGGCTTGTGTTTTAAGAGAGCTAAAGGAAGCCCCGTTCGACTCCTTGTTTTCAAAGGTATTTGTCGCTCAGGGATAGGGGATTTTATTTTTTTTCGCGGGATTTTAAAAATAATTATTGACAATGTGTGGATTATCTTCTATATATTAATTGATTTTGTTTTATTTAAATTAAGAATGAATGAAAAAGTTACGGTTTCAGAAGAGTTTATAAAAGAAACTATTAAAAAGAGTCTTTCTGCAGAGATTCCAATAGAAGAGTTATCACTAAATATAGAGGTAATAAAGAAAGGAGCAAAAAAGGTTTTAGGATTTGGGCGAAGAGAACAGGTAAATTATTTAAGAAAGTATTGTTCAGATTTTGAATTGGGAAGGATCGCTTTTGTACAAGGACAATTTAAAATAGCTGAGAAGTATTATAAAAAAGCAATTGAAAGCAAAGGTGCTGAAAAAAGGATAGTTGCTATGGCATGGAACAACTTAGCAGTAATTTGTAATGATTTAGATATAAAAGAAGAGTATTATTTAAAGGCACTAGAAGCTGATGATCAATTTGACAAGGCATGGTTTAATTTAGGAGCTACCTATATAAACAAAGGAGAAGATAAGTTCGTTAACTGTTTTAATAAATCAATTGAGATCGGTAATGGGGAAGGTTGGTTAAAATTAATGTATTTAATAAAAATATCAAAGAATGAGGATTTATTTGAAAAAATGTGTAATGTTAAGATTCAGAATGAGCAACTTTATAAAGTTTTATATTTTCAATATCCTGATTTTATATTAGAGGGTGATGATATGCAAAAATCTTTGTCTATGATTATTAAATTGCTTGGTAATAAAGATATAAATATTGAAAATTGGTCAAATGTTGGTAAGGGGCTTTATTATTTTAATACTGGTGAACACAATAAGGCTAGAGATTGTTTTGAAGAGGTTTTAAAAGATGCTAATTCTAATGATGAAGATAAAAAAATTGCAGATAAGCAATTAATTTTTTTAGGTAGAAATAAGAAGAATTAAATTCCCGCGAAAAAAATTAC
>CAZMOH010000016.1:0-14163 GCA_964567875.1 uncultured Candidatus Peribacteria bacterium
TAAACTTCTAACATTTGTTTTAAAGCTTCTTTTGATTGCATTCCTAATGCTTCGTTTACAATCTGTCCATCTTTAAAAACTTTAAAAGTTGGAATTGACATAACACCATATTGAGCAGCTAATTGTGGTGCTTCATCAATATCAATTTTTACTGCTTTTTTACCAGCTGGCAATTCTGTTGATAATTCATCTAAAACAGGAATCATTGCCTGACATGGACCACACCAAGTAGCAAAGAAATCTACTAGAACGATGTCTTTGGAATCAAGAACTTCTTCTTGAAATTGATTTGCCGATATTTGTTTAGCCATTTTTTATTTGTTAAAAATTATTTTTGCAAAAGAATAATAACTTAATTTCCACAAAATCATAATTTTTTTTGCGAGATTTTATTTTTCTTTTTTATTAGCTTGAATAAGCTTCAAAAATGATAAACACTCTTTAGCTTGATTTGAATTTGGATTTATTTTTAAAACTTTTTTAAAAATCTCCTCTGCCTTTTTTTCGTTATCCATATTCATATAACAAACTCCTAAATCACATAAAATATTAGGATCATTTGGGGCCAGAGCATTTGACCTTTCTAAAATAGCTAAACCTTTTTGTGAACGACGATTATAATTGTGAAAACTCCACCCTAAACATCGTAAAATTTCTGGATGATTTGGCGATAATTCATCTGCTTTTTCAAGTTCTTCAACCGATGCTTCCCATTTTTGTTCTAAAGAATACAAAAATCCTAATAAGTAGTGAGCATTAGCCGACTTTGGATTGAGTTTAACCGCTTGCTGTAAAGCTTTTCTCGCCTTTGGTAATTTTCGCAGAGAAATGTAATTATCCCCTATTTCCTCAAAAGCTTCAAAACAATTTGGCTCATGTAAAATTATCTTATTTAAAATTTCAATTGATTTTTCATGATCACCCACAACTTTTAAATCTTCAGATTGGGCTAACATATCGATAACAAATTGGTCATATTTCATTGTCTTCTCATTTTAGCAAAAATCCCGCGAAATTTCAATGTATTTCCCTTTAATTTTCAGACAAAAAGTTTCGAATTATATTTTTAGCTTTTTGTCCCTCCTTTTTAATAGCAAAATGCAAAGTTGCCTCTAAAAATCCCAATTTATCACCAATGTCAAATCTCCGCCCATCTAGAACCTTTCCTTGCAATTTTCCTCCTGTTTTTAAATATTCTGAAAAAGCTGTTGACAAGCGAATTTCGCCACTTTTATCTGGTGATAATTTCGCGAGTTTTTCTAAAATTTCCGGTGTGATAATATATTTACCAACAATTGCTAAGTCAGAAGGAGCTTCCATTGGTTTTGGTTTTTCTACAACTTTAATAATTTCTCCTGAACTTTGAAAATCCCGCGAAATTTCAACAATTCCGTATTTTTCCGAATCTTTTTGGTTTATTTTTTGCAATAGAACAACAGGATCTCCCGTTTTTTCATAAACCTCTAACATTTGCTGAACTGAATTTTTATTGCCTGAGGTATCCACAATATCATCTCCAAATAGAATTAAAACTGATTCATCGGGAGCAATTAAATTTTTAGCACACAAAATAGCATGTCCATCTCCCAAAGGTTCTGGCTGACGAACATAGGAAAAATTAGCTAACTTGGAAATACGTTGAATTTTTTCTAATTCGGTAAATTTTTCGCGGGATTTCAATAAATTTTCTAATTCAACATTGCGGTCGAAGTGATCTTCAATGGCTCTTTTCCCTCGACCTGTAATTAAAATAATTTCCTCAATTCCTGCTTCTACCGCTTCTTCAACAATAAACTCAATCGCTGGTGTATCAAAAATAGATAACATTTCCTTTGGCTGAACCTTAGTAGCTGGTAAAAACCTTGTCCCAAACCCAGCTACTGGCAGAATTGCTTTTGTTATCTTTTTCATTGCCAAACAAGCATAAAAAATCCCGCGAAAAAATCAATTCTATTGCACAATTACTTCTTTTATCGGAATAAAAAACTCGGCTAAAAGACTTTTATCATTATAAATTTGAAAGATCAAAGGCGAATCTTCATTCTCCGCTTTTTTAGGTTTTATTGCTAACTTTTTTAAATAATCTGTTGTTGTAAATACGCCATTATTGCTCATAAAACCAATTGTTTTTTTATTTTCATTATCAAGAAAAGTTGCTCCTTGCTTTGATGAAACCCAAACAAAATTATCATTATGATTAGCATCTACAAGTAATACTTGATTTGAATTCTTAGCTAATTTCGCGGGAATTTCTTTTTGAAAAGAATTAATTTCAATATCATTTTCAGAAGAAGTCTTTATAGCTAAATCAGCTACTTCGTCTAACTGTGAATTTTTTATTTTTATGGAAAAGGGAGATTTTTCAATAAAAGTACCTGCTTCTTTTTCATCTGTAATAATTGGGCGTCCTGTTTCTAGAATTTCCGCGAATTTTTTCTTAGAATATTTATTTTTTAAGGAAATAGGTCCTTCTAAAGAGAGGTTTTTTAAAATAAATTCGCCATTTTCCCCTGACAAAATAGTCTTTTCTAAAATATCTTTTCGTCCTTTTCTCTCACGCAAAAACCCAACTTTTAAATCTGGAATTCCTTCTACCACTCGCCCTCTAATTTCCTGATCACGACGAGAAACATCTGCTAATTCCAGTTTTGGAACTTTTATTTCAATTGGAATTTCTTGACTAGAAATATTTCCTGATTCATCTTCTATATTTATGGTAACTGAAAAAGTCTGAGGAGAATTTTTTGCGGGAAGTTTAATTTTTAAGAGTTCGGTTATAGAATATTTCTTATCTTTTGAATCCAAAAAGATTTTCCCATCTCGCTCCCACCAAACCCGCGAAATTTTTTGATTATCATAACTCTCTGAAGCATCTATTTCAATCGGTGCTGTGATGTAAGCTACGACTTTACTTCCTTGTGAAATGATAATTTCCGGAGGAGTTTTATCATCACCTAATTGTGGATCATGTAATAAATTTTTAGAATAAATAAAACTTTCTCCTTCTTTGCTAAATGCTTGAAACTGTCCATAGTAATTACCTAAATCTAATTTTTGGATATTTTTAATTAAATTTTCGCGGGAATTAAAGCTACGTAATTCGTATTTTTCTCCACCATAAATATGAACTTTAGTGTCGTTATAAAGGGATAATTCCACCTCATCATTTTTACCTAACTCAAAACGCATATCGGAAAAGAAATGATCTCCTTCCTGAGGATTAAACTTTTCAATTTTAGTTGGATCTAAATATTTAATTTCTCCTTTGGTTAGGCAAATTTCCGCGAAATCTACAGCCGTTTCTTCTCCTGCTCTTAAAACAACATTACGTTCCTTCGCTTGTTCTCCTTGTCTTTTCTTAGTTCGAACACGAAATTGTGACTCTTTGGCGACACCAACTAAAACAGTTTCTTGCGGAAAAAATGGTTTTTTAATTTGTGGATTATTGCACTCTGAGGAAGAGAATTTCGCAATATTTTTTAATTTACTACCGTATAAAATTGGACTGCCTTTAACTTTTTTAATCTGCGCCACTCCAGGACGAATTTCGTATTTATGAGGTTTCGGACGTATTAAAAACCCAATCCTTTTCCAAACTTGAGAAAATTTTTCGCGGGATTTTGGTGTTGGTTCAAAAATACGATCAGGGCGATCAGATATAACCCACTCAAAGTAAGAAACATCATTAGATTTTGGTGGTAAAAATTCTAATTTTGATTTGGAAGTATTGGTATCCGTTTGTAATTCTAAAGTTGGAGCGAAATATTTTGAAAAATCCGCGAAATTTTGATGAATTACAGAATAAGTATTTTTAGGAGTTTGTTTTTTATTGGCCAGACGTTTCATAAATAATTGTCCGTCTATAGAATATAAAATCTCATCTTTTCCATCTTGATCCAAATCAGCAACTTGTAGATGGTAAGTTTTTCCTTCAACTGGAAAATCTGTAATAACCTCTGCTAAATCTTTTTTCGCGGAAAAATAGTAGAGTTTTTCAATTGGTTGTGGTTCTATATTCTTATTGGAACGAGAAGTGGTGTCAAAATCATTTGGTAAAAAGTCAGGCGCATCTTTTAGTGAAGCTAGCGAATTCTTAAAAATTACTAATTTCTTTTCTAGTCGACTTTTTTCTTTCTCTTGTTTTAAAGAGATTTTTATTGTTGAAGAATTCGCGAGTTTTTTTAGTTTTTGTAAAACAGGCTTGGTATTAATTTCACCAGATTTATCAGCAAATTGATTATAAACGCTAACTTTTGGTGGTAAATAGGCTAACTCGGATTTTCTATTATTTTTGGGCAAATCCCGCGAAATTTTCTGCGGAATTAAGGAGGAATCAATCCCCTTTCCCGCTGAGCTTAAAATAGCAGTTACTGAATTTAGGGTTTGAGCTAAAGATTTAACACCGGTATTAAAAGATTCAAAAGCTGGCACTAATTCAATCTTAGGCTTAATATTTATAGTTGGGGCAACCAATTTTGGGAAATCTGGTAGTTGAGCAGAAAACACAAAATCCATCGGCAGAAGTTTGGTACGATTAGTTAGTTCTACAACTCGTGAAGCAACTTTCCATTCAGGAATAGGAATAATTCCCATCGATAACCAGCATAAAATTGTTTTCATAAAAGGC
This sequence comes from uncultured Candidatus Peribacteria bacterium, assembly GCA_964567875.1. Classification (GTDB taxonomy): domain Bacteria; phylum Patescibacteriota; class Gracilibacteria; order UBA4473; family UBA4473; genus JALVIB01. The sequence continues at coordinate 4,628 of CAZMOH010000016.1, forward strand.
CTAATAACCGAAATAATGGTAGTTACTGGTTTTAGAATATTTGGAAAATTTGGTGGAGGCAATAAAGTTGGTAATTGTGGTAAATTGATTGTTGGAAGTTCTACTTTTGGTACAACTTTAGGTAATGGTGGTAGTTTTGGAATTGGTGGAACTTTGAGAGCAGGAAAATTATTTATGAAATTTCCCGCGAAATTTTCTGGACTAACTTCCAAAGCAATTGATGATGAATAGGAAGTGTTTAAGTTTGCGTTTAAAGATTTCAAAGAACTTTCTATATTTTTTCCAGCGACTAGTAAATCAGCCTCATTTGTTATATTTTCTAAAGAATCAAAAGCTAAATCAGTTGTTTTTCCTAGAGATCCAACAGAAGTTGTAACACTCTGTAAAGATGTGTTCAAAGTGCCTTCAATTAATTTCGCGGGATTTAAATTTAAAGTAAGAGAAGTTGGTAGTTTGGGTAAACTAATATTAACTGGTGTAAAGTTGATTTCTGGAACTGTTAAGGATGCCCCAATTTTGACACTAGATAAATCAATAACTGTATCTGGCATTTGAGGCATTGGAATTACTGGAAGTTTAATCGCTGAAAGGAGTATTTTCATTAACCAAGTAATAAGAGTCCCACGATTAACAGAACTAGCTCCACCGCCACCACCTGGCACACAACTAACTGTAAAATCTGTAAATAATTGGGGAATATCATTCCATGTTTGAACGATAGCTTTTGTTTTTTTCGCGAAATTTTTCCATTTTTGAACAGCTTGTTCGTTTTTGCTCATCCAAGTTGACCAATACAGACTAATAATTTCGTTAATTTTAGTTAGTTCTTTAGTCGCTTTTTTCACTTTTTGCGGTAAAACTTTAAGTTTTTTGATTTCTGTCTGATAAGATTCCAACGCTTCTAAATTACTTTCAAAATCTGTTTCTAATTTTTCAATTTCATCTAATTGTTCTTGGATTTTATTTTTCGCGGAATTTACCAAAACCTCTGGTGTTTGTTTTAGAGCGTCTAATTTAGAATTAACTAAACTCTTTAATTCGGCTGACCTTGTTTTGAAATTTTGAAATTCTCCTTTAATTGAAACTTGTAGTTCCGGTGGGAGTTTTGATAAATCTGGCAAATTAACATTAACACTTAAACCAGCATTAAACTTTTGACGATAATCTTCAACAGCTAAATCAAAATCCGCGAAATCTCCTGTATCAAGCGAAATTAAACTCTGTTTTAGTTCCTGTTTTAAAGACAAGTTGCCTTTTTTCCATATTTTAAAATTCGCTTTTAATTTTTGTAACTTTTCCCGCGAAATTTTCGGATAATTTATATCAATTTTTTCTCGTTTTATTTCAAAATACGGTGATGCAGATAGTCTGTCTAATGGTTTCATTGATTTATCACCAAATCCTAATTTTGGAAACTTAGGCAAAACTATATCAAATTGCGGAAATTTATAATTACTAAATTCTTCCATTTGTGCTTTAGCCCATTCTGTAATTATATCTGGTGCGGCAATATCTAAATTAGGAGCATCTCCACCACCAACGACAAAAGAAAAACTACCTGTGCTGGAATTTTTAGATTCAGCAAACGAATTTAATAAAAAGTCCTGTTTACTTTTTTCTGATTCTGGTAAAGAATTCGCGGGATTTTGAAAGGCACAATTATTTGAATTATTACTACCAGAATTTCCGTTTCCATTTCCGTCTCCTCCCGAAGATGAGGAAGAAAATAACGGCGGAACAATCACAAAACACTGTGGCGGAAAAGGTATCCCACTTGGTGACATTAAAGAATCTAAGACCGGTCCACCACAAATACCAATTCCCACTCGTAAAGTAGTTGTCGGCATCACATAAAGCCGAAATAAGGAAGCAGGATTCGGTCCAGCTCCTACAAAAGGCGGAGATGGTCCAACCCACAATACAGGAAACCCTGGTGATTGTGGACCAGGAAAAGCAATTGGCGGAATATAAATACTCTGTGAGCCTGGAGCTAAGAAGGCGTAAGAAGGAATTTGTAATCCCGCGAAATTTTTCTTAACTGAATTAACCTGAATTTCTTCTTCGACCGATGGAGTTTGATAAAATGGTGGTAACTCTTCACCATTTCCTTTGAGACAGTTAAATATATCTTGAGCTGAACTTTCTGCGTCAAAATCTGTTGGAAAAGTAGAACCATCAGCAAAAGCCGCTACAATTTTTTTCAAATGCGTTTTGGTAATTGGTGACGATGGCGAATCTGGTGTTTTTTTCGCGGGATTTGGTGGATACATTTTTAAATTACCATGAGAACGGTACTGAATGAATTTTTTCTTACCATTTTCCTTCCAAGGAATAAAAATATCGTCAATTCCATCCTTTCCGACAAAATCAGCGATTTTAAAATTAATTAACGGGATTTTTCGAGCTTTTAGTTTCCAACTAATTCTAATCAACTTCTGTTTAGAAAAATTACAACCAGTAATCATAAAACTTTCATCTTGTTCTTTTATCTCCGGCGTTCCCTGACAATTAGTAATATCTAAGGTATTCTCTTCTCTTTCCAAACCAGCAAACTTAGGAATAATTATTTTAAAATTATTCAAATCGGTGGTATTTGGCGAATAAATCGTTAATTTCGCGGAAAACTCCGAATCTTTTTGTACTTTTAAGTTATAATCTGGTAAATTTTGCGGATTATCTTGCGTTACTTGTAAGTGAATATTGAAAGCCTTGTTCTCCGTTACTGGTAAAAAATCAGTATCACCAACTTTTTTCCAGTTCAAAGTCCAAGCATAATCCGTGATACCTGAAAATCCCGCGAAAAAATTTTGCAAATACTTAAATTTTTCTGGATTTATGTACTTCTGTCCTAAATCTTGTCCATCTGAAATAGTATAATTCTCATCAATGGGAACGAAACTTCCTCCAACATTATCCAACAACTGCGCGGAATAAAATCCTCCCTCTCTTCCGTAAACAAAATAAATATTATTTGAGTCGTCTAAAAGAACCAAATCCGCAAATTTATCTGAATTTAAGTGGGCCACAGCCAGTTTTTTAAGAACTTTATCATTAAGTCCTAAATCAATTTTTTCGCGGGAAAATTTCCCATTTTTATTATGATGAAAAACAAGTTTCCCTTTTTTGTTTAACTGAATCAGATAAACCAAATCACCATTATCTTTATTGTAAGAGACTACTTTTTGCGCTCCATCCGCAAATCGCAAAATTTTACCAATGTCGCGAAAATTGTCTTGATTATGTGGATCTTGATAAAGTCCGTACAAAGTATTTCCCCGACGGATAAAAATTTCACCGTGGTCGTCAAAGTTTAAATCTCCAACAGCAATATCATCAATTGTTCCTAAAGCAGTTCGCCAAATTGGCTCTCCTAAATCTTTAGTTAGTCCTAATTCGGAACGCGGATTTTCCTTTTTAACAGACAAGGACGGATCTCCCAATAATATAAAATTCTCCCCTGCCGAAAATTTCGCGGAATCTCCAATTGAATTTTCAGCAGCTAAAAGTGTTCCGGCTTTCCAAAAGGTTGTCCAACCTAACTTCTCATTATTAGTTGGAAAATTTGAAGATCCTAATAAACGATTATTGGACTCTTTTTCTGTTTTAGAAAAAATTCCTAATCCTCGCGGTTCAGTAGTTGTTTTTCCGTTCAGGGTTTTAGAAATTTCTATTTCATCAGATAGAGGTTTGGCTAACCAGTAATTTCCCGCGAAATTTCGGGATTCTTCTTCTGTAATGACAGAAGCGTTATCTGTTTTTACAAAAAGATTTCCTAAAACTTTTCCTGCTAAAATTATTTGCCATTCTTTTAAAGAATTTTCAATATTTTTAAACTCAAGTTGTGAATTTTTTAAAATGACTCCTCCTTTTTTGGTTATTTGAAAGAGAGGTTGCCCTTGATATGAAATTTCGCGGGATTTTAGGGCAAAATCAGTAATTGCCAATTCCGAACTTGGTTGAAAATAAAAACCAGTTTCTTCTCTTGTTTGTTTACCAAGAAAAATTTGTGGCGTATCAGATAAATGTAATTCAAGATTTACTAAATTATTTAAATCTAAAGTAAAGTTTTGTTTATTTAAAACTTGGACTTTTAAATCCCGCGAAATTTTCTCATCAGCAAAAATATTTCCTAAATTTTTTAACTGATTTTTATCCATTATTTGTGTCGCTACTGCTTGTGTCTGTCCATCAAAAAGAAACCGATTTCCTAAATTTTTTTCGGTTAATTTACCACCAGCAAAGCCCAATAAGAGAGTTAGTAAAGATTTTGGAGAAAGATGTTTAAAATCACTGGCAGTTAGAATTTTAACCACATCAACAGTAATTGTTCCCGGTAATAAATTCGCGGATTTTGCTAAAATATAAGCTTTTCCTCCTAAATCTACTGGCGAAATTTTATTTTCACCCATTCCATTTTGTAAAGTTATTTCTGTTTGTTCTAAAGAAACTGGCAAAACTACATTAGTTGAATTGTTCGTTTGATTTTGCACAAAAGAATCAGCTGTCGCAGGATTGGAAAAAAGTCCTAAATTCTTTATTTCTTCTGCACTATCAGTCAAATCTTCTGGTGGATTTACGACAAAATTTATCTTATCGTTAAATTTCGCGAGATTTCCATATTTATCCAAAACTTGGACCTTTAAAGTTAGTGGTGTGGAATCATCAGCGTTTAAAACGGTATTTTTAGCCAACAATTTTATTTGATAAGGTTCGGCTGGATTTACTTGAATAGAAAAAGTATTAGTTAAAAATCCCGGAGCTTTAATTTGTAAATTCGCAGTACCTGACTTTTTCCCCGCGAAAATTTCCACTTCCGCCTCTCCGTTTTCAAAAGATATTACTGGCGAAGTAGTTAGAATATTTTTGTTATCAACTAAAACTTGAGCTGAGAAATTATTTTTCAAAACTTTCCCTTGTTCTGTTTTTGCTAAAATTTTAATTTTCAAAGGTTCTGTATCACCTGCTTGTAAATTTTTTTCCGGTATAATTGTTTCAAAAATAGGATTTTTAGTAATTAAAATTTCGCGGGATTTTGTAACAACTAGAGGTTCATTTTCTTTATTATCAGGCAAATCTAAATCTGCCTTTAAAGTAATTTTTTCTTTTAAAATATTATTCTTTTTTTGAGAATTTTTTTTGGAAAAAACTTCAGTTATTTTTTTCAAAAAGGTTTTTTCTTTCGGCTGTTCCTGATATTTTATAAAAACTTTTCCGGCCTGTTCGCTCTTTTTTAAAAATAAATTTTCACCAACCTGCCATTGTATTTTATCGGCTAAATCTGGAATAAGATTGCCATATTTATCAAAAATTCCCGCGAAAAAATCGGTAAAATCCCCATTAGCCACTAATTTTTCTGGTGTTTGTAGGAAATCAACTTTCGCTGGATTAGTTGGAACAACTTGTAAAAACAAACTTGTTTCTGGCAAAAGTTTTTCTTGGTCCTGAACTTTTATTTCTACTTCACCAGCTTTAATTCCTGGGAAAAAAGTAATTTCTGCCACTCCGTTATTTATTTTCGCGCGTTTTCCAGTTAATTCATCATTAACAAAACTTCCCTGTTTTGCTGAGAAAGTTAAAACTTTCCCGTCAAAATCATGCGCAATTTCACCTGCTGAATTTAAAATTTTCGCGGAAATTTGAACTCCTTGGTCGTCTCCTGCTTTCACTTCATCACTTTCTGCCGAAACTGCGAGCTGATAATTAACAATATCAATCTTTAGTTCTGGAGACTCTATATTTTTCCCGCGAAATTTTAGTTTTACTTGTCCCCCAAAATCTTGTTTTTGTGGTATAAGAAAAAATTTCGCTTGCCCAGCTTTAGCTAAAACTTTTTTCGCCGGTAAAACTTGAAAAAAAGTTTCTAAATTTGAATCAGAACTAATTAGTTCAATTTCGGTTTCGTAATCGTTAAGTAAAATGTTTCCCCGGTCATCTTGCAATTTAAGATTTATCTCCAGCGGAAAGGAGTCATTAGTTGAAATTTTAAAACTAGATGGCTCAACTGAAATTTTATTCAAAGAAATATCATCTGGTAACTCGGTCGGAATTAAAGAAAAACTTGCTGAATTTTTCGCGGGATTTTCGGAGCTTTCCGTTGTATTTAAAACATTTTCTATTTTTTCTAAATCAATTTTGGGAACAAGTTTGGTGATTTTTTGAAAAACATTTGGCAAACTTTGCAACCAAGGAATTAAACAAGTTGCCGGCCAAGTTAGAATGTTTCCCGTACAAGATGAATTGTTTTCTGCTGATTCAGCAAAAATTTTCTCAAATTCTTGTTGTAACTTAAAATTTTCGCGGGAATTTACTTGAGATTTTATTTCTTGAGATAAGGGGTTACCCCCTTCACTTGAATTTTTAGCTTCTACAAAGGATGAGCTAGGTTTTTCCTCGCCTCTTTCAAAAGCTATTTTTAATCCTTCTTCGTTCTTAATTTTAGCTAATTCTCCGCGAATCTCTGTTAATTCATAGCCAGCAAAATCTGGTTGTTTTAAGATATTTCTGGCTTTCCCTGAAGTTGATAAAGCTCCCACCAAAACTTCAATATTTTTTCTTTCTAAATCAGTTCCAAGCCACTTAATGGCCTCAATAAGTTCTTTTTGTTTATCGGGATTCATCCAAGTAGAATCCGCGAAAAATGATTCCTGAATTTTGCCAGCATTTCCTGCTGTAGAATTTATTTGATTAATAACACTTAGCAAGTTTTGTTCTAATTCGGCCTTAGTCAAAGTTGAAAAATTTTCATCTTGTTCATCTCGTTTATTAATTAGATCAAAAGCGCTGGGAAAATAAATCCGGTGAAAATTATAAGCATGATCATAAAAGGAAATTCCATGATGTGGATCAATTGGAATATCACGCGCGGTTGAATTTTTCACCATTGCTTTAATGGTATCTAGTGTTGGTTCGTTGTGAACCATTAGAGATGAAAAAACCTCTCCGACACTTACTTCTGCTTTAATATCCGAGGACTGTAATTCTTTAATAATTGGAGCACAACCGCTAGCTCCATCATAATTTACATCAAAAGTTTCGCGAGATCCTGTAAACTTAAAGACTGATGTATTAACTTCATCCCATTCTTCAGGATCAGTATTACTCATATCCGATATATATTTTGACATTCGACAATCCGCAAAACTTACATCATTTCCCACAATTTTCCCCATACAATAATCATCTGGATCACTATCGTATAAATATGGATTAAAGACCCGCGAAATTTCAACTTTTTGAGCCAGTGAATTTGAATTATCCCGAATTGTTCCTCTATAAAGAGAACAGTTCTCTGCAGGAAATTCTGGTGGATTATTTGTGTCACCCGTTCGCCAATTCCATTCTTTTAGACTGTTTTTATTTACCCCTAACCAATACGGTGAAAAGTAACGTAAAGATGGCAAACTAGTGTTTCCACCAGGATAAATATTTCCAGTATTTGAAATAATAGAAATATCTGCTGCAATTTTTATATTATTTTCGCGGGATTTTTGTATTAAAATATTTTCAACTTCATCTGTTGCTTTTTTCAAAATGTCGGCTGCCCACTGGTCTTTCTTGGCGATTAAGGAGATAGTTGTATCAATATCCACGGCCTCCCAACGACCAGCTTGTTCTACTTGTTCGTTTATCTGTGATAACAAATTTTTATTTGCGGTAAGATACCGCATGGACATTGTTTCTATGGCGTTTTTGGTAAAAATATCTGGCATTTCAGATAAATCCACACTTTGATTTTGCCCTTGCATATCTGCTGGCAAAAGTTCTGATGGAACTCCGCCTTCGGCCATTTCTTCATCCAAAAGTTGCTTTAACCAGTGTTTACTAAATCGCAAATACACAAAATCACCCAAATGATTAATCCAGTTTTCATAAAATTTTTTTTGTTTATCATTGATTCCCTGGCGTTGACGATAAAAATCCGCGAAAAAAACTTTTTTAGGATAATTTACTCTATTTTGATGAACTTCATGATTTCTAGTAAAGAATTTAGTTAGCTCCTGAATCTGAGCTTCTAAAGATTCTGCATCAGAACGAATTACTCCGTGCCAAATTTCCGGTTCATCATCACCTCCTCGCCAGACGAAACGTTCCTTCGCGTAATCCCAAGTATAAACTGTGTCTTCAAAATCAACATACGGAAAAATCGCGGGATTTAGTCCCCCATTTTTATCAACTATTGGTAAAGGAACCTCTCCAATCAAGACAACTCCCACTAATTGTGACTTATGATCATTTTTGTAACCTGAAAAATATAATTGGGCTAATCCTTCCTGAATTTCTAAAGGTGAAGCATCTTTGGGAATAGGAATAATAATTACCTGCGAATTTATTTCGTTTTGAACATCGTTTGCGTATTGTTCAATTTTTCCTTGTAATGAAGTGTCTAATAATTCTTTTTGAACTAGAATAGCCACAATTTTTTCGCGGGAAATTTCTGGTGATTTATTCTTAATTTGTTGTTGAGATTCACTAAAATCAAAAAGACTTTTAGCTTGCACAATTGGCACTCCGATGGAAAAACAAACTGCCCAAAGTGCCACAAAACTAGCAATTTTTTGGCAAAACTTTCGTCTAAAAAACATCATACAAGGGGGTTTGTTTTTCTTTGACTAAAGTATGAAGTTTTTATAGGAAAAATTCAAATAATTTCGCGGGATTTTAAGCTGGTGGTTGCCAATTCATTAGAACTTTTTCTATAACTGAAGTGTTTTCATAAAAAGTCTTTCTTGCTTCCTCACTATCTAATAGTTTTTTACTTTTATCCCAAATTCCAGATTCTTTTAACTTTTTTTCTCTTTCTCTATATTCAATACCGTATTTAAGAACGCCCATTTCATCCAATACTTCTCCAAATCCTAAATCTGTCCCAGCTTCTTTAAACATTTTTCTTGTAAAATCATTTATTATATTTTTATTTTTTTCTGCTGAAGCTGAGTAACCTGTATCTTGCTTTCTCCATTCTTCAGCATTAAACACGATAGAACCACGAGACTGTCCTAAATTGACATTTCCCTGTAATGTCTGAGTAACAGTTAAAGCTGTATTCAACCTATCTCCTACCTCCAGTAAAGCTCGCTTTCTTTCTTCTTGCCAACCAGGCAAATCTCCCCATTTCCCATCTCCTTCTTCAATATATTTTCTCATATATTCCATATAAGTAGGAAATCCCTGTAAATATCTACGCCAAAGATCATTTGAAAGTTTATTTTCCCCACCAGAAGCTTGAGACATATTATTTATGATGTGAACCTGTTTCCAATCTGCGAAAAATGATTCAGCATCATCATGATCTCCTTCCTTATCTGAAAATCTATCCATTCGAGAAACACGATCTCGAGCAGGAGCAGAAGCATGTACTATATGATAGAAAAATTTTTTAGTAGCATCTCTAACAGCCTCATCCTTCTCTATATCAAAAGAATTTGTTCCAGCTTTTAACATCTCCCCCCATTTTATATAATCATCATAATTCCATCCTCTTTGTTCCGCACCTGGTGTTCCTTTTGGAACAATACGCCCATCTAACTTATAAGATT
>CAZMOH010000017.1:0-7336 GCA_964567875.1 uncultured Candidatus Peribacteria bacterium
TTTTAAATAAGCTAAACCCAACCCATGTTCATGTTTTAATAAACGGAGAAATTGTAAAATCTGGTAATAAAAAACTAATTGACGATGTTCACGAATGTGGATTTTGTCCGTATATGAAAAATTGTGAAAATTTAAAATCATGATCAGTAAACACTTAGATTACAACAAATCCGATAATCAAGATTACGCGAAAGTTTTTTCGCAAGGGCTAAATGAAGAAATAATTCGCGGGATTTCTGCCAGAAAAAATGAACCGCAGTGGCTTTTGGATATTAGACTAAAAGCTTTTGCCAAGTTTCAAGAGCTGGAAATGCCTAAATGGGGACCAAGTTTGAAAAATTTAGATTTAAATAAAATTCGGTATTATGCTCAAGCAAGTGACAAAAAATCCGCGAAAAATTGGGATGAAGTTGATCCCAAAATTAAAGCAACTTTTGAACGACTAAAAATTCCTGAAGCGGAAAGACACTACCTCGCGGGATCTGGAGCTCAGTATGAAAGTGAAAATGTTTATCACAAATTGAAAGACATCTGGGAAACTCGTGGAGTCGTTTTTTTGGACTTTGATGAGGCAGTTAAACAGCACCCTGAAATTGTTAAAAAATATTTTTCCAAATGTGTGCCAATTACAGATCATAAATTTGCCGCTTTACATTACGCGGTTTTCTCAGGGGGAACTTTTCTTTATATTCCTGAAAACGTAAAAATTGATGCGCCATTACAAGCTTATTTCCGTATGAATTCGATGAATCAAGGTCAATTTGAACACACTTTAATAATTATTGAAAAAGGAGCTTCAGCACATTACATTGAAGGTTGTAGTGCGCCAAAATACGGTTCAGAAAGTTTGCATGCCGGATGCGTTGAAGTTTTTGTGCAAGATTTCGCGGATTTTCGATATTCATCTGTTGAAAATTGGTCGTCCGATACTTATAATTTGAATACTAAGCGCGCAATTGTTGGAAAATCTGCGAAAATAGAGTGGGTTGGAGGAAATTTTGGGTCAGGAGTGACAATGCTTTACCCGTGTTCAATTTTAAAGGGAGATAATTCACAAGCCGACCATTTGGGAGTAGCTTTTGCAGGGAAAAATCAAGTTCAGGATACAGGAGCGAAAATAATAATCCGTGGAAAAAATTGTCGGGCCTCTTCTCTAGCGAAAAGTATTTCTAAAGACGGAGGGCAAAGTATTTACCGCGGATTAGTTCAAATTCAAAAATCCGCGAAAAATGCTTTGGTTAATGTAGATTGTGATGCTCTCATGATGGATAGGAAATCTGTTTCGGATACAATTCCCGTCATTAGAAATAATTGTCCGTCCGCTTCAATAATCCATGAAGCAAGTGCCGGAAAGATTTCCGAAGAAGTTCTACTATTTTTCGCTAGTCGTGGGATTGATGAAGAAGAGGCCAAAGGAATTATTGTTAATGGATTTCTCAGCGAAGTCGTCAAAACACTTCCGCTAGAATTTGCCTCCGAGCTAAATCAGATTATTGAGATGGAAATGGAAGGAAGTGTTGGGTAAAAGCCCGCGAAATTTTGCTGTAAAATTTTTTTATTTCTCTGAAAACTAAGTTAAAATTTGCGTAATGAAAATAAATTTACTGGTTCCAGAAAAAATCGCAGGAAAAATTGTTTTAGTTCGGGCTGATTTTAATGTTCCATTAAAAAATGGCGAAATAACGGAAAAAACCAGACTTGAAGAATCGTTACCAACTATCAAATTTCTGTTGGAGAATGGAGCAAAGAGAATCCATCTTTTATCTCATCTAGGAAGACCTAAAGGGCAAGTTGTGTCTGAACTTTCTTTAAAACCTGTAGCTGATGAACTATCTAAAATGTTAGGCGAAAAAGTAGAATTTCGCGGGAATTTTACGGCTGGAGAATCAAAAATTCAATTACATGAGAATGTGCGATTTTATCCTGGGGAGAAGAAAAATAATCCTGAATTTTCCGCGAAAATTTTGAATGAAACTGGAGCAGAAGTTTTTGTAAATGATGGTTTTGCTGTTTCGCATCGAGCTCATGCTTCTGTGGTTGGTTTTGCGGGGAAAATTCCGTGTTTAGCGGGAAAATTAATGGAAAAAGAAATTGAAAATCTATCACCTTTTTTGAGTAAAGAAAAAATCGCGGGATTAACAGTTATTATTGGTGGAGCCAAAATGGAAACTAAGACTGCTGTCTTAAAACATTTTGCTGAAACCGCGGAAAACATAATTATTGGAGGAGCTTTGGCTAATACTTTTTTAGTTGCTAAAGGGTTTAATGTTGGGGAAAGTTTATACGAAGAAGATGAAATTAAAACAGCTCAAGAAGTTTTAGAATTAGCAGAAATAAATAAAACCGGGATTCATTTACCAATTGATGTTCAATGCGCGGAAAATCCGGATAGCGAATCTTTGTATTTCCCGGTGGAAGATGTGACGGGAAGTTTAAAAATCTTTGATATTGGTCCGCACACAATTGCTAGTTTTCGCGAAATAATCGTTCATTCTAAAGTCATCATGTGGAATGGACCGATTGGATTTTTTGAAAAATCCCCGTTTGATACAGGAACTGAAGCAGTTTCTCGCGAAATTATGAAAAATAAGTCGGCGAAAACCGTTTTAGGTGGCGGAGATACGCTAGCGGCATTAAAAAAATTTGGAATAGCCAAGTCAGAATTTACGCATGTCTCTACGGGAGGTGGAGCAATGTTGGAGTTTTTGGAAGGGAAAGAGTTGCCAGGAATTGAAATTTTAAAATCCTAAAAATCCCGCGAAATTTCATTCTCCACGGACAATTTTAATTAAAGCACTAATTAAAATTACAACTAGAGTTACTGGAAAGAAAAAGATTGTCATAACCACCGAAAACCAAGTAGGAATATAATAATTTTGGTTTTTAAATAATTGTAAAATATTTATCAAAGCCAAGCTAAACCAGTTAGCATAAATTGTAATTCCCGCGATAATAATAAACAAAACCCACAAAAAAGTTCCTATCAAAAACTGCCAAACTCCTACTAAAAACGGAGCTTTTTCGTTATATTCTGGGCGACGAACACGACGGACTTGTGGATATTTTTTCATATTTTTAAATCTTAAATTTCAAGAATTGCTGTAGCCTCAATTTCAACTAATAATTCGGGATTAATTAGAGATTTAACTTCTATCATAGTTGTCACTGGTTTAATTTCACAAAAAAATTCTCCGTGCGCCCTACCAATTTCTTTCCATTGGGAAATATCTGTCACAAAAATCCTTGTTCGTACGACATTTTTTAAACTCCCTCCTAAATCTTCAATTGTTTTTTTAATAATTAACAATATTTCTTGTGTTTGAATATAAGAATCCCCTATTCCAATAACTTCTCCGTCTTTTATCGCAGTAGTTCCAGCTATTTCTATAACATTTCCAACGCGAACTCCACGAGAATATCCTACAATATCTTCCCATTTTGTGCCCGATGAAACCAATTGCTTTTTTTTCATAATTTCGCGGGATTTATTTCTTTTCAATTCTAGCAAAAAGTATCTGTGATTCTCCAACTTTCTTTTCGTCCCCCAACATTTCCACCATTCGTGGGTAAGTTTCTGGTAAAAGAATTTTCGCGAGTTTTTTAAGGGTTTCTAGTTTTTGCAAAAGTTCTGCAAAAACTCTCTCTGCGTTTTTTTTATCAGTCTTTGCTAATTTCCAAGGTTCTTTTTCGTTTAAAAGTTCGTTGGCAGAATCAACAATTTGAAAAAAGTAATCAATAGCTGATTTAACCTTTTTTTCTTCCATAAATCCCGCGAAAATTTCGTATTCTGCCATTATTTTTTCTGTAGAAATTCCAGCTGGTTTTTCTCCGTCTAAAAATTTATTAACCAAGACTATCACGCGGTTAAAAAGATTTCCCAATCCGCTTGCCAATTTTTTGTCGTAAAATTTCGCGAGATTTTCATGAGAAAAATCACCATCATTTCCAAACTCAAAAGATGACAAAAGTCCCAACCGCAAAGCGTCGTTCCCAAATTCCCGCGAAATTTCCAACGGAGAAACCATATTGCCGAGGGATTTAGACATTTTTTCACCATCAATTGTAAAAAAGCCGTGCGCAAATTCTTCTTGTGGAAGTGGAAGTCCCGCACTCAAAAGCATCGCAGGCCAAATTACATTATGAAATCTGGTAATATCTTTCCCCAAAATATGACAAGCATAATTCCAAAAATCGCGTCTTTCATCTGTATTAATTCCCGTGTAATAATTGATTAACGCGTCAAACCAAACATAAATTTTGTGATTATCGTCCCACGGCAAGGGAATTCCCATTTCTGCAGATTCCCGCGAAATTGAGATATCTTCCAATCCGCTTTTTATAAAACTCAAAACCTCGTTTCTTCTTTTTTCCGGCTCCAAAAGTTGCGGGTTTTTTGCATAAATTTCCAAAAGTTGGTCGCCGTATTCTGAAAGTTTGAAAAAATAGTTTTCTTCTTCAATAATTCGCGGGATTTTTTTATGATCTGGGCATTCACCGTTTTCATTTAAATCCGATGATTTTAAAAATGTTTCACAACCGTCGCAGTAATATCCTTGATATTTTCCGCGATAAATATCTCCCTTGTCATAAATTTTTTGCAAGATTTCGTGAACAGTTTGGTGGTGACGCTCTTCTGTCGTACGAATGAAGTCATCATAAGAAATCCCAATTTCATCCCAAGTTCGTCGCCAATTTCCCGCGATTTCTTCTAAATATTCAGGAATAGGTTTCCCGAATTTTTTCGCTGCCTCAACGGTTTTTTGTGAATTCTCATCAGTTCCTGTCAAAAAGAAAACATTTTTGGGGCCTAATTTTTCTCGCCAATATCGCGCCAAAGTGTCGGTTGCCAAGGTACAATAGGCGTGTCCAATGTGCGGAACATCATTCACATAATAAATCGGCGTTGTGAGGTATTTTTTCATTTTGAATCTCGCGAAAACTCACGAATATTATGTTTTTTTCGCGGGAAATTACAAGTTTTGCTAAACTTCCTGCGATGAATAATTTTCAACAATTTTTTCGCAAGAATTCAGACATTGAGGTCTTTTTAGTGACAAAAAAAGAAAACATCTTTTATCTGACTGGCTTTCGCGGGAGTTTTGGGTATTTGTTAGTTTTAAAAACTGGTGAAAGTTTTTTGATTACAGATAGTCGTTATGCGGAAGTAGCGAAAAATCTCGCGAAAAAATCAGATTTTGAGTTTTTTCTTTTTGATAAAGATTTTAAAGCAAAAATAAGAGAGCTTCTGAATAAACCCCCCTCTCGCTCTCCCTTGTCAAGTGGAGAATTCACAGTCGCGATGGAAAATTCCGCGAAATTAGCTGAAAAAGAGTTTTGGCAAGAGGTTTTTCCGTCAGCTAAAATTATTTCACAAGATAAAATTATTGAAAAATGGCGTGCAATAAAAAATGCAAGTGAGTTGCAAAAAGTTCGCCAAGCTTGTAATAAAGTGAATGAAGTTTTTGATGATGTGGATTTTTTTCGCGGGATTTTGCGAGAAGGCGTGACTGAAAAAGAAGTTTCTTTTGAATTAGAAATAAAACTTCGCGAAAACGGGAAATATGAATTATCGTTTCCGATTATTGTCGCTTTTGGCGAAAACTCCGCCCTTCCTCACCACAATCCCGGCAATCGCCGGTTAAAATCCCGCGAAAATATTCTGATTGATTGTGGTGTGAAATTTGAGAATTATTGTTCAGATATTACACGAAATTTCTTTTTAGGAAAACCAGAAGAAGATTATTACAAGTGTTTTGTAAAACTTTTAGATGTGCAGAAAAAAACGGTTAAAAAATTCCAAATTGGGCAAAAGTTATTGGATACTAATAAGTTTTGTCGTCAAAAATTAGAAAATTTCGCGGAATTTTTTACTCATTCTCTGGGGCACGGAGTTGGACTGGAAGTTCACGAATTGCCAAGTTTTTCTAAGACAGAACAAGCTGTTTTTCAAGTTGGACAAGTTATTACTTGTGAGCCAGGATTGTATTTCCCGCGAAAATTTGGAATTCGGATTGAAGATCAGATTTTAATTACTGACAACGGACCAGAGATTTTGACGAAAACCTCAAAGGAATTAATTGTATTGTAATATTTGCCTACGACAGACAGGGATTTGAAAACCAGGTTGATGAGCGTTAGCGGGCCGACCGTCAAATATTTTTGATTAAAAAGTGGTTTATTTAAAAATTTTCGCGGGAATTTAATTATGATAGAATTAAAAAAATAATAAAAAATGGAAGAAAAAAACATAAAATACATGGTGGCAGTTCATCGGGCGATGGGGCTGACTTTTTTGCGCTATAAAAAGCTTAAATCATTTTTTGCAAATGATTGGCAAAAAGTTTGGGAAGCAAATATTAAAGATTTGCAAGCAGTAGGATTAGACACTCCAGGAATTACAAAATTTCTAAAATCCCGCGAAAAAATTTCCCCAGAACAAG
The DNA here is from genome assembly GCA_964567875.1 of uncultured Candidatus Peribacteria bacterium. Taxonomy (GTDB): domain Bacteria; phylum Patescibacteriota; class Gracilibacteria; order UBA4473; family UBA4473; genus JALVIB01. The sequence goes on from CAZMOH010000017.1 coordinate 6,441, forward strand.
AACTGGAACTCTTGGAGAAATGTGGAGCAAAAGTTTTGGTTTATGGAGAAAAAAATTATCCCAAAACTTTAGAAAATCTTTATTCACCGCCAGTTTTACTTTTTTCGCGAGGAGAAATTTTACCAACCGATTTCCCAGCTATCGCGGTAGTTGGCTCACGAAATTTAACTAATTATGGGAAGCGAGCAATTGAAAAAATTGTGGGAGAAATTTCGCGGGAAAATATCACTATTATTTCAGGATTAGCTTTGGGAGCTGATTTTCAAGCACATAGAATTGCTTTGCAAAATGGAGCGCGGACGATTGCCGTTTTAGGAAGTGGGATTGATAATATTTCACCCAAAACTAATGAAAATTTCGCGGAAAAATTTTTAACAGAAAAGCGAGGAGCAATTTTATCTGAATATTTGCCAGGAACTGAAATTCGTCCTGAAAATTTCCCGGTTAGAAACCGGATTGTAGCGGGATTATCCAAAGCGGTAATTGTAATTGAAGCCGCAAAAAAATCTGGAAGTTTGATTACCGCAGAACTAGCGGTTAATCAAGGGAAAGAGGTTTTTGCAGTGCCGGGGGAAATTTTCGCGAAAAATTCAGCAGGAACTAATGAAATTATTTGGAAAGGACAAGCAACACCAGCCCTTTCAGGACATCAGATTTTAGAAGACTTGGGGCTGAAAAATATCGCGAAAAAAAAGGAAGCACAAAAATTGATTCCTACTTCGGAAATTGAAGATAAAGTTTTATCTTTATTTGATGCAGATAAAATCGCAATTAATGATTTATTTCGGAAATCAGATTTACCGCAAAGTGTGATTAGTTCAACTTTGGCTATTCTCGAAATTAAAGGACTTGTTGTCAATAATGGTAATCAGGTTTATTCGAAAAATTAAAATTTC
>CAZMOH010000017.1:7436-11514 GCA_964567875.1 uncultured Candidatus Peribacteria bacterium
ATGAAAAAAGAAATTCCCGCGAAAAAATCTCCAGATTTTGCAACTTTGGGCATAATGATTTTGTTACCGATTATTGGGTTTTTTATTGGGAAAATTGAATTTAAAAAACCAGAAGTAAAAGTGGTTGAAACGAAAATTTCGCGGGAAATTCCAACTGTTGTTTTAAAATCTCGGCAAGGCGACCAAATTTTCGCGGAAATTTCTGGTGATGTGAAAGTGACTTGGGCAGATAGCTACGTTCTGGAAGATTCAGGGATTATTTATTTTAGCCAAATTCCAACTCTTGATGATGAAAAACTCGCGAAATTTAAATATTTAGGAAATGCTAAAACTAAAAAATATTATCCCGCGAAATCTTATCCAGCGCGTGGCACAGAAGTGCGTTATCGGCGATTTTTCCAAACCAAAGAAGAAGCTGAAAAGGCGGGGTTTATCGCGAGTAAGCTGGTGAAGTAGAATTTCGCGGAATTTTGTTAATATTCTTTGTGTTGGATTTCAATAAGAGTTCCTTTAGAGATTTTATTAAAGAGTTCAATAATATCTTTATTTTTCATTCTTATACAACCATGAGAAGCAGGAGTACCTATTAACCCTTCTTCAGGCGTTCCATGTATGTAAATACTTCTGGAAAAAGAATCAACTCCTTTGCCTTTATTTATTCCTTCTTCTAATCCCTTAAGACGCATTATCCTTGTAGTTACAAATTCAGGAACATTAATTTTTTCTGTATAAATTTTAGATATTTTTTTAGTATCAACTAACCCTTTAAAGATTTCTCCAATAGGGGATCCATCTCCTATTTTTTCAACTATTTTATGTGCACCAAAAGGGGTTTTCATACTACCAGAAACTACTCCCAGGCCTCTTTTACTAGTGGAAATAGGATAAGATTTTAAAATTTCGCGGGATTTGATTAAGTAAAGCTCTTGCCTTGAAGGATCTACGACTAGTGCATATTCATCAGGTTTTAAGCTAAATTTTTTTTCTAATTTATCGATACTTTCTTTGATATCTTTACGCAATTGCTCATTTTTTTCAGATGCAAATAAATTTGTCGGTAATATTGAGTTAATGAGTAAAGATAACGAGAAAAATCCCGCTTTTTTTAGAAAATCACGACGAGAAAGATTGTCAGGACTTTTTTGTTTTTGATAAGGAGGTATTTTTTCTTTCATAATTTTTACAAAAACAATAATAAACTTATTGCTATAATAAACATTCCACCAACCAAACCACCGATTGCTATGTGGTTTTTACCGTATTGATGAGCCATAGGTAAGAGTTCATCAAAGGAAATATAAACCATAATTCCTGCTATAACAGAAAAAATTAAACCAAAAGTTAGATCATTAAAAAATGGTCTTAGAAATAAATAACCTAGAATTGCTCCTAATGGCTCTGCCAATCCTGATAAAAAGGAGAGCCAAAATGCCTTTTTCCTGCTTTTTGTTGCAAAATAAATAGGCACTGAAACGGCAATACCTTCGGGTATATTGTGAATAGCGATAGCTATTGCAATGCTTATTCCTAAAGTGGGATTTTTTAAACTAGCCATAAAAGTCGCAATTCCTTCTGGAATATTATGAATAGCGATTGCTATTGCTGAAAAAACTCCCATTCTCAAAAGATTATTATTTGTTTTTTTTAAATCATCTATGGCATGTACTTCGTGCGGGTTCTCAGCAGATGGAACAATAAAATCAACAAAAGCAGTTAATAAAATTCCCGCGAAAAAAGCAAAAACCGCATAAAAATATCCAAGTTTTTCTCCAAAAGTAGAAATAAGTAAATTTTTAGATGTAGGGAATAAGTCAATAAATGAAACATAAATCATAACTCCTGCAGAAAACCCTAAAGCTCCTGACAAGAAATTAGGATTTAGTTTTTTTGATAATAATGACATTAAGCTCCCAATTCCTGTTGATAACCCTGCTAAAAGAGTTAACGATAAAGCTATCCATAAATTTTTTTCCATTATTTAATTATTTATGTTTATTTAATTTCAAAATACATTTTTCTCCTCCAATTTCAGATTTTTCACCAGTCAAGGATGGAGTTTCTGTTATTTCCAGAGCCAAAGTTTCGCTTGCGATTTTTTCGCGGAATGTACTAAAGGCATTTTTCAGCAGTTCTGATTCTGTGAAATATTCAACTTTGATGCGGTCAGCAATTTCAAATCCTGAACTTTTTCTCAAATCCTGAATTGCGCGGATAATTTCCCGCGAAAATCCTTCAATTCTTAATTCTTCAGTGATTTCTGTATCAAGCAATACTACTACTTCGGAGGTCGCTTCTGCTTCTACCCCGTCTTTAGTCAAAAATCCGTATTCAAATTCTCCAGGAACAAGTATTTCACCAGCAATTTTAATTTCTCCGTTTTCTAAAGTTTGAAAATCACCTTGTTTCCCTTTCGTGATAAGTTCTTGAACCTTTTTCCCAAGTCGCGGTCCAACTTTTTTAGCCTGAACTTTGATAATCCTTTTCGCATATTTATCTAAAATTTCGCGGGAAATTATTTCTACTTTGTGAACATTGGCCTCTGATCTTATAACTTCTAAGTCTGCTTCGGATAAAGAAATGTCTTCGCTCGTTTCCACTGCAAATTGTAGTTTAGCTAAAGGTTGTCGTAATTTAATTTTTTTATTCCCGCGAATGTAGGCGGCTAATCGTACAATTTCCCGCGAAATTTCTATTTTTTTATTAAGTTTATCGTTAATCAATTTTTTATTAGGGAAAGGCATCATTTCTAAATGAACAGACTCGCCGTCAGTTAAATTTTTAAACAACTCTTCCGCAAAAAAGGGACAAACTGGGGCTAAAACTTTGGACATAGTTAGCAAGACTTGAAACAAAGTTTCATAACCAGAGACTTTATCATCACTCATTCCGCTGGCCCAAAATCTTTCTCTTGAACGACGTAAATACCAGTTATTTAGTTTATCAATAAATTTTGGAATGTGTCCCAAAGCATAATCTAGAGCGTATTTATCAAAATTTTCGCGGAATTTTTCTATCAAAACTTGTAATTCACTTAAAATCCATTTATCTAATTCATTGTCGGTTTGTGGAAGTGGAAAATAAGTTTTTATACCAGCATTTTTAGGCATTGGTAAAAGTTTCCATTGCTCTTTTTTTGCGGGAATTGCCCCCAAAACCATTTCAGCTTGGCGAAATCCTGCACCGTGAACAGCTGCTACTACTGTTTTTCCACGAAAATTCCGCGAAATTTCCGTAATAAAGTCAGCCATTCGTGATTTCAAACTATCTAAACTTTCTCCTCCTTTAAATTCAGGATCTTCTAAGCGGAAAATTCCTTTTTTAATTGGTTTCCCCTCAAAATTTCCAAAATGGTCTTCGCGAATTCTTTCATCAATAATGACTTCTCCCGCAAAACCAGTTTCTTTCTGGATAATCTCAGCTGTTTCACGAGTTCGGATAAATGGTGAAACAAAGAGTGCTTCAAATTCACCTAATTTTTTCGCAGATTTTTTAACCTGTGTTTGGCCTTTTTCAGTCAGATGATAAGGATCATCAACTTTTCCAGAATAAATATGTTGGACATTGTGGTCAGATTCTCCGTGACGAATAAACTTAATTTTTGTCGGTTGCCAATTATCAATGTTCGCATAAGTTGAGAAAAATTGGTAACTAGATTTCAGGGGTAAAATTATTTGTTTCAAAACTTCAGCAACTCCATGTTCAGAAAAACGAAAATTTTCTCCACGAACAACAGGCGAACTCAAAAGATAAAACCGCATAGCATCCGCTCCGTATTTTTCAAAAACTAAATTTGGATCAGGATAATTCTTTTTTGATTTAGACATTTTTTGTCCGTCTTCCGCTAGAATAATTCCGTTAGTTACGACATTTTTAAAGATATTTTTCCCAAAAAGTGCACAACCCAAAACATGTAAAGTATAAAACCAACCACGCGTTTGATCTAAACCTTCCGCAATAAAATCAGCGGAATCAAAATCCCGCGAAATTTCCTTGTTTTCAAACGGATAATGAACGCTTGCATACGGCATTGATCCTGACTCAAACCAACAATCTAGAACTTCGGGAATTCGGATCATTT
>CAZMOH010000017.1:11614-14032 GCA_964567875.1 uncultured Candidatus Peribacteria bacterium
ACATTTCGGACAATCCCAAGTCAAATCATCAACGAAATGTTTATGAATATCATCTATTTTTTGTCCGCATTTTTTTTCTAAAATTTCGCGGGAATTTATTACTTCTGTATGTCCACAGGCCTCACATCGCCAAACTGGAATTGGGCAACCCCAATACCTATTCCGCGAAATTGCCCAATCAGGAGCAGTTTCCAAAATCTTTCCAAATCGCCCGTTTTTCAAATGTTCAGGAATCCAATTAATATTTTGATTTTGTTCAATCATGGTTTTCTTGATTTTTTGCACATCAACAAACCAAGTTTTGATTCCGCGATACATCAACGCGCAATCAGTTCGCCAGCAAAACGGATAATCATGGGTAACACTTTCTTTCTTGAAAATTTTATTCCCTAATTTTTCTAAAACCCATTTGTTAGCATTTTTTTCGCGGGAATTTTCCACTTCCTTATCTTCTCGGAAGTAAAGTCCAGCCATTTCTGGGATTGTTTCGTCAAAATATCCATTTCCATCAATTGGGTTGGGATCAAGATACTTAATATCGTTCTCATGACAAACGCGCGCATCTTCTTCTCCAAAATTTGGTGCTAAATGAACAATTCCCGTTCCATCAGAATCAGATACAAAATCGTCCGCGAGAATTTGAAAAGCGTTTTCGTGGTCTTTAAAAAATGGGAAAAGTGGTTCGTATTCCAGACCTTTTAAATCAGATCCTGAGATATTTTCAATAATTTCTACATTCTCACCAAATATTTTTTCCGCGAGATTTTTCCCAACGATAAACAATTCTCCGTCTTTCTCAACTTTCACATATTCCAACTTTTCATTTACACAAAGTGCTAAATTGCTTGGCAAAGTCCACGGAGTTGTCGTCCACGCCAGAAGGTAAGTGTCAGACTTTCCCCCTGACAAGGGGGAGTTGGAGGGGGTTGTTCTCAAAGAAGTTTCGCGAGATTTTATTTTCTTTTCTAAATCGCTATAAACACCTTCTAAGTTTTTCATAACATCGCTATTTTCATAACGAATAACAATTAGCCCCAAAGATTCTAGATATTCTGTTCGATTTTTGTCGTATTCTTCTTGTTGAGCATGACTATCACCGTCAATTTCAATAACTAATCCCAATTTTGCACAATAAAAATCTACAATATATGTCCCAATTGGTTTTTGTTTTGTAAATTTAAATCCCGCGAAATTTTTTCTGGAGAGAATTTCCCATACTTTTTTTTCTGGTTCGGTTGGATTTTTTCTATTTTCGCGGGCTTTTTCCGTTAACGTTTTTTTGTATGGGAGAAATTTAAAATTCTCATTCCAAACAACCCCCCTCGCCCCCCTTGTCAGGGGGGAATTAACTGTATTTTTTAACTTAAACTTCACCGTAACCGCTGGGTCAGAAATCGGTTTATAGTTCAGATTTGCCTCGAAATTAGAAAGCGGACTTCCTAGTTTGGGTGAGTAGGCGATAACTTTTTCACCTTCGTAAATCAATCCTTTGTCCCATAATTGCGCGAAAACCCACCAAACAGATTCCATAAATTCCGGATCCATCGTGCGATAATCGTTTTCTAAATCAACAAACCTCCCCATCCTATTAACCGTGTCGCGCCAATCACTCGCACATTTCATCACAACCGAACGACAAAGTTCGTTGAATTTTCCCACCCCCATTTTTTCAATTCCTGGTTTTCCGCCGATTTGGTGTTCTTTTTCTACTTGAAATTCCACTGGAACTCCGTGACAATCCCAACCCCATTTTCGCGGGACATAATATCCTTGCATTGTTTTATAACGCGGAATAGCGTCTTTAATAGTTCCTGCGAGAATATGTCCGTAATGTGGTAAACCAGTTGCAAAAGGCGGTCCGTCAAAAAAGTTGAATTTATTAAGCGGATTTCGCGTGCTTAGCGTTTTTTTAAAAATCTTATTTTCTTGCCAGAATTTCAGAATTTCTTTTTCTGACTGGTCAATAGATTTTTTGTTATCTGGTTGCGGAAAGTTTTTTGTCATTTGATTCTATTTTAAAACTAAAAATAGCGAAAACATTATTTTCACTTTGGAATCTCAGTTTTTGAGATGGTACCATCCAAATTCCCGCGAAATTTCGCGGCTTAATTGTTTTGCTAACGGGCAAACAAGTTTCAAATCCGGTCGGGTCTACTCTTTCGCAAAAATTCCGCGAAATTTCTTCCGACTCCCTTCTCAAAAATCTGAGATCGCAGGTGATAACTGCTCCAAGGGATTTAGTAATTTTTTTTAAGAACGACGAAATTCTAAAAAAATATAGAAAATAGTCAAAATTTCGCGGGATTTTCTAAGCTGCTTGGTCATATTTTTCTTCAAAATAGTTCTCTTCTGTTTTAAAATCTAAGGCAAAATCGTCTGCTTTTTTTCGACGAGCAAAAGTAGTATCTTTTTTACGAA
>CAZMOH010000018.1:0-13822 GCA_964567875.1 uncultured Candidatus Peribacteria bacterium
AAAATAAACACAGAAAAATTCCCCAGGCTTGACCTGGGGTCTCCGAAATTTCTATATTCGCAAGAATTTTAAGGAAAAAATATGGAAGATCCCAGACTAAATCCGGGAAACTTTTAAAAATTTCGCGGGATTTTTAGGTTAGTTCATCATCCACTATAATTGTTGTCTGTACTATCCTTAATCCCGTCTCCCGCATAATTCCTGATATACTTTTTTTATATTCTTCATCTAATTCTCTGTAAACATTCTGAGCTTCCTCATATTTTTCTAAGGCCTGTTTATCTTCATTTCTATAAAGATGAAGATCGCCCGAATTTTTTAAAGTAATTACCAAACGACGCAAATTATTTTGAGATTTATCTTTTTCTACCATTTTTCTACAAAGGTCCTCAGCTTGTCTTTGTTTTGTCCAAATATTAGTTCCAGCTTTATTTATAATTTCATTTGAATAAAGAATTGACAGTGTTGAAACAACAGTCAAATGATGTAAATAAGTTTCATCTTTTTCTGCTAATTTTTTATAAATATTCTCATAACGTTCGTAATACCTCGTCATGTCACTAATAACCTTAATAATAAACTCGTTAATACTAGATAGATGTTTAATAAGATCTGTTTTTTTATCATTAGTTGGTTCCAATTTAATCCATTCATCATATACAGATTTTATTCCTTCATATACAGAAAACAGTTGTTGTTGCCGTTTTTCAACTTCTTCTTCCAGAAAATTCTTTTCCATTTCTTTTATTTGTTCTTTTATTTGTTCTCCTTCTACTCCTTCTGGTTTATATTCATCTCCAAATTTATCTAAACCCATTTTATAAATGGTTAAAAAATAATATCACTAAAAAATTAGCACTTCTTCTTCTTCTGTCAAGACAAAATTGCAGAATATTTTATTTTGTAAATTTTCGCGGGATTTTCTGTCCTTCCAAATTCCTTTTAAAAACTTCTAAACCTGTTCGACGGAGCGCGAGCGTCAGCGAGCGCTCCTAGTCTTAACCAAGTTCCACTCTGCCGAAGGCGAAGTCCCGCGAATTTCCCGCGAAAAAATGAAGAAAAGAAAAATAGAGTTCGAACTTTTATATGAGACAAGTTTTTGTTGAAGTTCGAACTCATGCATCTCTACGAAGATCCCAAAATAAAAAAGAAAAATTCCCCAGGCTTGACCTGGAGTCTCCGAAATTTTTGTGTTCGCAAGAACTTTAAGGAAAAAATATGGAAGATCCCGGACTAAATCCGGGAAACTTTTAAAAATTTCGCGGGATTTTCTTTGATTTTTTAATAAAATTTCGCGAGAATTCGCATGAAAATTTTTAATATTCTTTCAAAAATGAAAAAACGTGTTGCCATTAACGGATTCGGTCGGATTGGACGAGCTGCAGCTCGGATTATTTTAGAAAATTATGGAGATAAGCTAGATTTAGTCGCCATCAATGATCCATCTCCGACTACAACCACTGCCCACCTTTTACAATTTGATTCAAATTTTGGAACCTTTCCGCAAGAAGTAAAAATAACTAACGAGGGAAATAAAGAGTATTTAGTAGTTGGGGATAAAAAGATTCGTAGTTTTACAACTCGCGAAATTTCGGAACTACCATGGGGAGATTTGGATATTGATATTGTTTTAGAATGTACAGGAGTTTTCCGAACTATTGAAGCTTGCCAAAAACATGTTGATCAAGGAGCAAAAAAAGTTTTACTTTCTGCACCACCTAAATCCGATGGATTTAAAGTCATTGTTATTGGTGTAAATGATGAAGAATTAAAACCAGAAGATAAATTTGTATCAAATGCTAGTTGTACAACTAATTGTTTAGCACCAGTAGTAAAAGTTTTACACGAGAATTTTGGAATTAAGTCTGGCTTAATGACAACAATTCATTCCTATACAAATGACCAACGAATTTTAGATGTCGGACATAAAGATTTACGACGAGCACGAGCCGGCGCTTTGAATATAATTCCTACCACGACTGGAGCGGCTAAAGCCGTAGGAGTAGTTCTTCCAGAAATGGCTGGGAAATTAACAGGTTTAGCTATTCGCGTCCCAACTCCTACTGTTTCTATTGTTGATTTAACTGTGAAGTTAGATAAGAAAACAACAGCCGAAGAAGTTAATGCTATTTTTAAAGCAGAAGCGCAAAAAAATCCGCGAATTTTTGGATTTGAACCTCGTCCTTGTGTTAGTAAAGATTTTCAGGGAGATTCTCGTTCTACAATTGTTGATGCTGATCAAACAATGATTATTGATGATATGTTAAAAGTAATGTCTTGGTATGACAATGAATGGGGCTACTCTTGTCGTTATGTTGATTTGGCAACAATGATGTAAATTAAAAAACCAAGTCTGAACTTACTGTGTATAAAAATGAGTTGAGTTCAGACTTAAAGTTTTTAAATAAATTCCCGCGAAATTTTTTGACAATTATTTTCTCTTTACTATCATCCGCCCGATGATAAAAGTAAAAATCAGAGACGGAGAATCAACAGATCGCTTAATTAAACGATTTTTGAAACATGTAAAAAATCGCGGGTTATTAAAAGCTTTCCGAAGTAGACGATATTTTGCTCAAAAACCAACTAAGAAAAAAATTCGTGAAGCCGCTTTATCTCGCGAAAAATACCGAGCTGAACGCAAGAAAAAACAGTACATTAGCTAGTTTCAGCTAAATTATGTCTAAAGAAATTAAAAATATAGAAAATTCCCAAACTCTTGGGGATTTTTTAAATTTTGCAAAGTCTCAGTTGTTTAAATTCACTAATCCTCAACTGGAGGCAGAGATGCTTCTATCTTTCTGTTTGAAAAGAGATCGAGCTTGGCTGAAAACTCATCCTGAATATATTCTAACAAAAGATGAAACCCAAAAATCCCGCGAAATTATTGAACAAAGAAAAAACAATATTCCGTTAGCCTATATTCGTGGCTGGAAAATGTGGAATAATTTAAAAATAAAAGTTTCTCCAGATGTCCTTATTCCACGAGATGAAACTGAAATTTTAGCCAATTATATTTGGGAAAGTGCCCAAGAAAACAAGTCCAGACCTGCACAAGTTCGGAAAGACATAAGTCCGGACTTAAATTTTTCGCGGGATTTTCCAAAAACAATTCTTGATATCGGTACAGGAAGCGGATGTTTAGCTATTTTTTGTGCTAAAAAATTCCCAAAAGCTGAAGTTACAGCTATTGATATTTGCTCTAAAGCTTTAAAAATTGCGCAGGAAAATGCTCAAACCCATCAAGTTAAGATTGATTTTATTAAATCTGATTTATTAGACAAAATTCCCGCGAAAAAATACGACATAATCATAGCTAATTTGCCGTATGTCCCAACAAATATAGAAATCACGGCAGATGTTAGAAAAGAACCATCTAGAGCTATTTTTGCGGGAAAAGATGGTTTAGATTTGATTCGCAAGCTGGCGGAACAATTAAAATCCCGCGAAATTTCATTTCACGAACTTTGGCTAGAGTTTTGGACTGCGCAAGAAGACGAGATAAAGAATATTTTCGCGGAATTTTCCGTAGAATTTTATCCAGATTTAAGTGGTGATACTTATTTTGCGAAAATTACCCCAAAAAGATAATAAGATTTCATTAAAAAACATTCTACAAAAACAAATCCACTAGTTCCGCTGAGTAACCGGTATAAGTTTCTGGAGTTAATTTCGCGAGATTTTCCTTTACTTCATCTGGTAAAGAAGTTTGCGCGATAAATTCGCGGACTTGCTCCAAAGACAAAGCTTGTCCACGAGAAAAAGCTTTTAACTGGTCGTACGCATCAGAAATTCCATGCGCACGCATTGTCATTTGTACTGCTTCTGTCAAAACTTCTGGTGAGTTTTGTAAATCCCGCGAAATTTTTTCTTCACGAACTTCTAGTTTTCCTAACCCTTTTTTTAAAGATTGTCCTGCTAGTAAAAAATGACCAAAAACTAGTCCTAAGTTTCGCTGTAAAGTGGAATCAGTTAAATCTCGTTGCCAACGAGAAACTGGCAATTCATCGCTCAAAGTTCTGGCAATCCCGCGCGTTAGTTTTAGGTTTCCTTCCGCGTTTTCAAAATCAATCGGATTTACTTTATGCGGCATTGTTGATGAACCAACTTCTCCTTTAATTGTTTTTTGTCCAAAATATCCCAGAGAAATATAGCCCCAAATATCCCGCGATAAATCAATCCAAATTGTAGCAAGTCGCGAAATTTCATTTAATAGTTCGGCTTGGTTGTCATGTGGCTCAATCTGCGTCGTCATCCCATTCCAGGTTAAACCAAGTTGATCTTCAATAAATTTTCGGGATAACTCTATCCAATTCTGATTAGGTATTGCGACTTTATGAGCGGCAAAATTGGCGGTTGCTCCTGCAAATTTCGCGGGAAATTCTATTTGTTCTATTTTTTTCAAAACTTTTTCGGTACGGACTAAAAATACGCAAAACTCCTTACCCAAAGTTGTTGGAGTTGCCGTTTGTCCATGAGTTCGCGATAACATGGGGATATTTTTCCAAGACTTAGCTTTTTGTCGCAAATCTGCGAGAATTTCCAAAACAAATTTTTTTAATTCTTCGGTCCCCTGCTGTAACATTAGTGCATAAGAAGTAGAGTTTATATCTTCGGAAGTACAACCAAAATGAATCCACGGCCAAAATTTTTCTGGCAAAAATCCTTGTAAAAAGATTTCCACCGCTTTAACATCGTGATTTGTTTTTTGCTCAATTTTTTTAATTTCTGCAAAATCTTCGTCAGAAAAATTTTTAAATAAATCCATTAGTTCTTCTGCAATTTCCCGCGAAATTTTCGGAGCGAGACCTTTATTTGATAAAAACATTAACCACGAAATTTCTACTCTTGTTCTAGCACGAGCTAAACCAAATTCCGAAAAAATCGGAGCAATTTTTTTAACTTTTTCAGCGTAACGACCATCTAGAGGGGAAAGCGGATAAATCATTTTATAATTTTTAAAAAATCACCTGTATTCTAGTTATTTCATTAACAGACAACAACTAAAATTTCGCGGGATTTTAATGATGTGGAGCATCTTCTTCAATAAAGATAGCAATTGAGGCCGCAATGGGAATTGAAAAAACCATGCCCACAATTGACATAGCAATTCCTCCAGAGGAATATCCCAAAATTCCTCCAGCAGCTAAAGATAATAAAGTTATAATTGATGGTAGTCCAACTGCTTTTTTCATAACTAATGGAACTAAAATATTCCCTTCCAACATTTGCACCACAAAAACAAAACCCATTCCCAAAAAGAAAGTTAGCCAAGAAATATTAATACTAATCAACCCAACTAAAATATAAGTTAATAATGGACCGATATATGGCAAAAGCTCAGCAAATCCCGCGAGAATTCCAATTGTAGCAGCATATTCCATCCCCACTGTCCAGCCAAGGATTAACATTCCAATATAAACAAAAAGACCAACTGAAATCATTAAAATAAATTGCCCACGGAACCATTCAGACATTTTCTTCTGAACAGAAAGAGTTTTATGTAAAACATATTTCTGATTTTTTCGCGGGAAAAATTGTAAAATAGCCGCTCCTATAACTTCCCTCTCCAAAAGCATAAAAAACAATAAAGTTAGAGTAAATAAAAAATTAAATAGTCCTTGAAAAACATTAGAAATTATTCCCAATGTTGATCCAGCAACATTTTGTAAATTCCGCGAAATATCAGTTAAATTTTGCGCTAACAAATCTTTTATTCCCTCAAAATTAAGGTTTAAATCTATATGTTTCAGAAAAGGAGTACTAATATTATCAGATAAAACAAAATTTTTTAAATCATGAGCTATGGAGAGTAATTGTTCGGCAATAATCGGCACAATTTGAATAAATAAAACAGAAATTGCTCCCAAAAATATTATATACAAAATAAAAATAGCGACTGGACGCGGAATTCCCCTCTTTTCTATCTGATTTAAAATTGGAGTCAATCCTAAGGCTAGAAGTCCAGAAATTGAAACCATAATTAATAAAGTTTGTAACTGGTTTATTATTCTAATTCCCGCGAAAAACACTGTAACAATAAATAATATTTTAATAATAGTTTGCGAAGAAACCGTTAATTCCATTATTCTTGGTTGCTCAATTTTTTCGCGGGATTTTATCTCCTTTAATGGTGGAATTAAAATTTCTTTATCTAACTGTTTTTCGTATTCCTCCTTTTGTTTTTTGAGATCAGCAATTTTTTTGGAAACGAATTTTAGTAAATTTCTCATTTTTTATATTTAATTTTCTTTAATTTATCATATTTCTTGTAAAAAAGAAAAAATCCCGCGAAATTTTCACGAGATTTAAATTCTTATTTTTAAAGAGAACTATTTATTTTGAGAACGAGAAATCTGCTTTGTTTTGTGAACAGTGTGCTTTCGACAAAATGGACAATACTTGTTTACTGTAAATTGTTTTACATCTGTGTTTTGAGTATTGAGAAGTATTTTGTAATTTTCTCGTCTTTTGTCATCTCGTTCTTTACACTCTGTACACCAGAGAGCGAAAAATGCTCGTTTTTTTGTTGCTCGGGCCATCTTAAATTAGTTTAAGTCAGACGGATATTATAAATAAACAGAATTATGTCAAAAATTTCGCGGGATTTTAAGTTAAGCCGCAATTTTTAAAAGATATTCTTTTCTCATATATTCAACAAATTTATCGAAATCATCAAAATATACTTGATTATATTCTAAAACTTTCTGGCGAACAGCTGGACGATTCTCAGAATAAAAAGCTCCAATAAATTTCTGCGCAATCCCTTGTTCAAAAAGCTCAAAATCGGTCATTCCATCTCCAATAGCAGTTATTTGTGCGTCTTTGGAAATAGTTCCATCTTCTTTAAGAGTTTGTATCAATTCTGCTTTTGTCTGACGTATCACATTTTCTACTACCAGCGGTTTCGCGGGATTTTTAATCCTATTACAACGAATATTTTCCTTAGGAACAATCCCTTCCAACATGGGGATAATCCAATCCTCAAATCCACCAGAAACTACTACAACCTTGTTTCCAAAAGTTTGTAAATTTTTAAGTAATTTGATCATTTCTGGATCAATTTGTAATTTAGCTTTTTCAACATATTTATTAATAATTTCTTTAGTTATCTCTATTCCGTATTTTTTCAAAACAGCTAAACGACCATTCAAAGATTCCGCGAAATTAATTTCCCCCGCCATTCCTTGGGCGCAAATTTTTTGAATTGCTGATATTTCTTTTTTTAAAAGAACTGATGACAAGTTGTTTTTTTCAAAATGAGTTCGCAAACTATCAGCAATCAAATCATCTAAACTTTCACCAGTTCCGTTATGCTTTTTGTTTTTGACTAAAATCGTATTGTCAAAATCAAACGAGAAGACTTGTTTTTCTAATTTATTGTAAGTTGTTTCCATTTTTAAATTTTTTTAATAATTTGAGCTAATTTTTCTAAATCAGCCATTTTTATATTGGGAAAATTAGCAAGACGAAAAGTTGTTTCTTTTAATTTTCCGTATCCATTCCCCAAAATTACCCCTAAATCCCGCGAAATTTTATGTATTTCGGTGATTTTTTCAGAACTTCCTTGAATAGTATTAATCGCTTCCGAACGATTATCACGGTTTTTTACTAGAAAATTAAAACTTGAACTTTTATTAATTATTTTTTCTAAAAACTCATTTTTTTCGCGGGATTTTTGTGAAATTTTCATAATTCCTCCCATCTTATTCCATCGTTCCACCTGTTTCCCTAGTAAATAAATTCCCAATACATTTGGAGTTTGAACAGTTTGATAATTTTTTTGCATTTTGTTAGCCATCGCCGGAAGATTTAAAATTCCAACTAAATTTGGTTTATTTTCCGAGATTTTTAGTGCTTTTTCATTAACAATCATTACTCCTAATCCAGCCGGTAAGCCAAAACATTTCTGTACCGAAAACAACCAAACATCTGCTTGTTTGATTTCCACTGGCACAATCCCCATAATAGAAGTAGCGTCTATAACTAATAATTGCTCGTTTTCTTTTTTTTCTGAAACTTTTTTAATTTTCGCGGGATTTACGCCAACCCCCGTACTTGTTTCCGATTGAGTGATCGTAATAATTTCTGCTTCTCTTGGTATTTCTGTATCAAAATTATTTACTTCTCCCCAAAGTACTTCTTGAGTTAAAGCCAATTTCCCCAAATCCCGCGAAATTTTGGCAAACCGTTCAGAAAAAGCCCCACAAGTGAAATGAAAAGAAGTTTTTCGAACAAAACTTTTTACACATAATTCCATCATTTCTGTCGCAGATGAACCCCAAATAATAGTATAATTTGAGGGGATTTTAAAATAATTTCTTAGCTCGGTATCAGCTTTTTGTGAAATTTCAGTAAATTTAGCACTACGATGACTAATTTCTCCTAATTTTTCGCGGGAAAATTCGGCAATATCACCATAAGTTTCAGCACTAATCTGTGATGGTCCGACATTAAAAGTTGTTTGAAATTCCATTTTTAAATAATCTTAGTTTTAATCGTTCCAGGAATATTTTTTAATTCTGAAAAGAGTGTAGATTGGTCATCAACTTTGTCTAAATCTAAAACAGCATATCCAATTTCTCCGTTTGTTTGTAACCATTCTCCTGAAATATTAATTTCCCGCGAAAAAATTATTTCATGTATTTTGCGCATTATGCCCGGTCTATTTTGATGTATATGAATAATTCGCACTCTCCCTTTGGCTAAAGGAGAAACACTTAATTGCGGAAAATTAACCGCTCCAGCTGTAACTCCAAATTTTGCAAATTTTACTAATTTTTCAGCTGCATCAAGACCGATGTTTTCTTGCGCCTCTTTAGTGCTACCACCAATGTGTGGGGTTAGGATAACATTATCAAAACCTTGTAATGGCGAAACAAACTTTTCATCTTTACTTTTTGGTTCTACTGGAAAAACATCAATAGCAGCTCCTAAAATTTTTCCACTTTTCAAATTTTCCACTAAGGCCTCAATATCAACTACATTTCCGCGAGAATAGTTTATTAAATAACTACCGTCCTTCATCTGAGAAAAGGTTTCCCGATTCATCATATTCTCAGTTTCTGGAGTGGCTGGAACATGTAGCGAAACAACATCTGAAATCTCTAGAAGTTCTCGTAAAGAATTAACTTTACGTGAATTTCCGTGTGGTAATTTATTTTCAATATCGTAATAATAAACATGCATTCCTAAACCACTAGCAATAACACTCAATTGCGCTCCAATATTTCCATATCCAACAATCCCTAAATTCTTTTTACGGACTTCAAAAGAATTTTTCGCGGATTTCTGCCATTCACCACGATGAGCAGCCAGATTTTTCTGTGAAATACCCCGCATTAAAAAGATAGTAGCTGCTATGGTTAATTCCGCCACACTTCTTGTATTTGAAAACGGAGAATTAAAAACAGGAATTCCTCGTTCTTGTGCATAATCAAGGTCAACTTGGTTTGTTCCAATACAGAAACAAAAAATTCCCGCGAGATTTTTCGCACAAGCCAAAATATCTTTTGTTAAGTGCGTTCTAGACCTAATTCCAATAAAATTAATATCTTTAATTTTTTCTTTTAGTTCAGCTGGGGGCAGACTTGTCAGTAATCTTTCCACCTGAAATCCTGCTTTTTCCAAAATTTTCACCGAATTAACATGAACTCCTTCTAGGAGTAAGACTTTTGGTTGCTTAGTTGTTTCCATTTTTAAATAAATTTTAAGAAATACAAAAATCCCGCGAGATTTCGCGGGAAAAACAATATTTCCTAAAAACTAGCGCTCTGCTCGACCTTTCCCGACTGGTCGTCTACCAGTTGTCTTTTTATTAGCGGTAAAAGGAAGTCCCATCACTCAAATTCTAGAAAACAATTTCTTTATGTCAAAAATTTCGCGGGATTTTATTTATCAATTCTCTGTTCTGGTTGAAAAATTTTTTCGCGAAATTTCCAAACTAAACCTTGTCCGATAAAAAAAATGAAAAAAAATAAAAAAGTTGGCCACCCTTTAGCAAAACCGAAAAAACTTTGTTCGGAATTTTCCAAAGAAAAATGGGGAGTAAAAGGACTAGGATTATGACTTAAATCCCGCGAAAATTCGGTCCAGTCTAGAATTTGATTAGTTAAAAAAAATGCTCCCACCAAAACCAATATTTCCGCCCAAATAAATCGTTTTTGAACAATAGACAAACGCATTATTTTTTTTGAAGTTTTTCTAAAACAAGATTAAGAATTTCTTGAGCTAGTTCTTCGCGCCGTCGTAAATCGCCACTACGATCAACGGCAATTTTTATCCACCGAAAATCTTCTTCACAGCGTTGAAGAGCAACTTTATTTACTTTTTGAAGATATTCCTCATCTGCTTCATGCAAATCAGCTAAACGGTTTTTGGCAGCGTGAATTTTGGCTCGGGCCTGTGGACTGGCTTCTAGAAATAGAACCAAACTTTCTCGCGGAAATCCAAAAACTTCGTATTCCAGTTTTTCAACATAATTTATCAACTCACGAGATTCTGTTTCATCTTTTCCACGAGCTGGTGTATAAATTAGATTTGAGCTTACTCCGCGGTCAAAAATCACTAAATCATTTTTTTCGCGGAGTTTTATAACTTCTTCTAGTTGTTCTAAGCGATCAGCTGCATACAAGCTCGCCACAATTTTAGGATCAATATCATTAAAAGTTCCAAACTCTCCCCGTAAATAAGCGGCAATACGTTTGCCAGCAACCGTTTTCTCATATCCTGGAAAACGAATAAACCCAACCTTTAATCCTTTTCTCTTTAAATTTTTTATTAATAACTCCGTTTGAGTAGATTTTCCACAGGCATCTAATCCTTCGAGAACAATAATTGGACAATTCATTTCAGGAGAAGTTTAACAGTTTTCAGAAAATCCCGCGAAATTTTCTGACTTAACTTTTTGAAAAATTAATTTACAATCACTTTGATGAAAATTAAGAATCCTCAAGGTAAAAAGAAAATTGTTGTTAAAAAAGACGAGTTTTTACAGATTTGGTTGGAAGATTTGGATTTATTAGATGGAGAAAAATCCCGAGAATTTTTTTTGGAAATAGACTTGGTTGGAGAAAATGCCCAATGTCTGGTTGAAGGACGAATTAGTGCCCAAAATTTAGATAAAAAATCTTGGAAAATTGTTCAGAAATTTCGCGGGAAAAATCAAGTCGGAAAAATAAATTTACAAGGAGTCGCTGATGACAAAAGTCTGTTAGGATTACAAGCGCAGGGTGTTTTAGAATCTAGCTCAGAAGAAGCACAAGCCAACATTGCGGAAAAAGTTTTGATTTTTAAGGAAGCCAAAGGTGAACTTTTACCAATTTTAACCGTTAAAACCGACAACGTCCGTCAAGCCAAACATTCGGCCAGCATTACACCTGTTGATCAAGAAAAACTTCTTTTCTTAGCTTCTCGTGGACTTAATATAGAAGAGGCCGAAGATATTTTGAAAAAGGGCTTTCTGAATTAAAATTTCGCGGGATTTTTTTAAAAAAATTGTTAAAATCTAAATATGAATAAAAAAATAATCGCTCAACAGCAAAACGAAATAACAGAATATCAAGTTTATAAAGAATTAGCCAAATTAGCAAAAGACGAACACAACCAGGAAATTCTCTTGAAAATTTCGCGTGAGGAGTTATCTCATTATAAGTTCTGGGAAAAAATAACTGGTAAGAAATTAAACCCCGCGAAATTTTTAGTTAAAAAGTACGTTTGGCTAGCGCGAATCTTTGGGCTGTCTTTTGCTTTACGGTTAATGGAAATGGGAGAAACTGATGCTGCAAAATTTTATGAATCTGTAAAAGATAGATACCCTGAAGTAGAAAAAATTCAGAAAGATGAAGAACAACACGAAAAGGAATTAATTGGAATTTTGAAAGATACTAGATTGGAATACGCTGGAGCAATTGTTCTGGGATTAAATGATGCTTTGGTTGAATTTACTGGAACCTTGGCTGGATTAACTTTTGCTTTTAATGACAATAAAACCGTTGGCATTATGGGTATAATCATGGGAATTGCCGCTTCACTTTCTATGGCTGCGTCTGGATATTTGTCTTCGCGAGAAGACGAAACGAGCGGCATAAATCCGATAACTTCTGCGATTTATACTGGAATTTCTTATATTATTACTGTAATTTTATTAGTTGCTCCATATTTTTTGCAAAACAATCCATATATTGCTTTAGAAGGAATGCTTTTCACCACTATTTTAATTATTGCTCTCTATACTTATTATATTTCCGTTGCTAAGGAAATTTCTTTTAAATCTAGGTTTTGGGAAATGGTTGCTATTTCTTTGGGGGTGGCAATTTTATCTTTTGGAATCGGAAATTTTTTGCAGGATTTCATAATAACTTAAAATTTCGCGGGATTTTCTATAATTTTCTAAACTAGAGGGCGATGCTACAAAAAACGGCCTTAAAAATAATGAAAGCTGGCGAAAATGTTTTTTTAACTGGTTCAGCCGGAGCAGGAAAAACTTATGTATTAAATCAGTATATTAAATATCTCCGTGAGCACGAAATTCCAGTCGCGATAACGGCTTCTACCGGAATTGCCGCCACTCATCTTGGCGGACAAACAATTCATTCCTGGTCAGGATTAGGAATTAAAGAAGAAATTACTAAGCATGATTTGGAGAAAATCGCGAAAAAAAAGAAAGTTCGTCAACGCTTGGAAAAAGTGGAAGTTTTAATTTTAGATGAAATTTCTATGATTTCGCGAAAAACCCTGAATTGTTTAGACCAAATTCTAAGATTTTTTAAAGTAAGTTTTGAGCCGTTTGGTGGAATTCAAGTTATTTTTTCGGGTGATTTTTTCCAACTTCCGCCAGTTAGTAAAGAAAGGTTAAATTCCCGCGAAAAATTTGCTTTTATGTCCCCTGTTTGGAAAAAATTAGATTTAAAAGTTTGTTATCTCACGGAACAATACAGGCAGTCTAATTGCACTTTAACTGATATTTTAAATGAAATGCGAAGTGGCGAAATTTCAGATGTTGCTCAGGATTTATTACTAGAAAAATTAGAAGAATCCCGCGAAAATAAGGAAGAATTTGCTATAAAACTTTACACTCACAACGCCGATGTTGACCGAATAAATAGTGAAGAACTAGAAAAATTGCCTGGTAAAACTGAAATGTATTTCGCAAAACTTTCAGGGAAAAAAGAGTTCGCGAAATTTTTAGCAAAGTCAGTTTTGGCTCCGGAAGTTTTGGAATTAAAAATCGGAGCCAAAGTTATTTTTGTGAAAAATAATCCTGAACAAGGTTATTTTAACGGAACTTTAGGCGAAATTTCGCGGATTTCTCCTGATGGTTGGCCAATTGTAAAACTAAACGATGAACGGGAAATCACAGTTAAACGAGCTGATTGGTCAATGACCAATGAGTTTGGACAAATTCTCGCGACTTTTTCGCAAATCCCGTTACGCTTAGCCTGGGCTATAACTGTTCATAAATCACAAGGAATGACTTTGGAAAAAGCGGAAATGGATTTGTCTAAAACTTTTGAAGCTGGGCAAGGATATGTTGCTCTCTCGCGGGTCAAAAGTTGGGACGGTCTAAAGCTTTTAGGAGCTAACGGAAATGTTTTACGGATGGATGAGTTAGCGATGGCCGCGGATAAGAGGTTTCAGCAACTTTCGGCGGAAATTGAAAAGGCTTATGAAAATGTTAGTGAAGAATAACTAGGGAAATTTCGCGGGAAATCCGCGGGGTTTCGCCTTCGGCAGAGTGGAATTGGTAAAGACTAGGAGCGCTCGCTAACGCTCGCGCTCCGTCGAACAATTTTAGGGTTAGGAAAATAGGAATTTGAGAATA
>CAZMOH010000019.1:0-9045 GCA_964567875.1 uncultured Candidatus Peribacteria bacterium
CGCGAAATTATGAAACCTTCTTCACAACCTGTGGCTGATCAAGTTTCCAGT
Source organism: uncultured Candidatus Peribacteria bacterium (assembly GCA_964567875.1). GTDB lineage: Bacteria > Patescibacteriota > Gracilibacteria > UBA4473 > UBA4473 > JALVIB01. The sequence continues at coordinate 52 of CAZMOH010000019.1, forward strand.
TAACATAATACTGCTGGGCAATTCCAAATAAAGTTGAAGTTAACCAGTAAATACCGACTGCGGCGGGGAAACTTCTAGTAAAGAAAGCAATCATTAAAGGCATTCCCCACTGCATTATCACATTCATTTGTTCCATTTGTCCAGCCATTCCTTCTTTTTTCGCGGGATTTTTACCATTTTTTTTCTTTTTAGAAATAAAAGAAAGTTTAATAGCAAGCCACTGAGCTAGTCCGACAATTATTGGCAAAACATAAAGATCTCTTTTTAAAAGATTTAACCCAAAGAAAGAAGAGTTAACATCGGTTACATCAACTCCTTGTTGAAAAGAGTAAAGATAAGGATCCATTAAATGAGTTAATCCACCACGAACAATATAATAAACGCCAAGCATAATTGGTATTTGTAAAAGCATTGGCAAGCAAGAAGAAACCGGCGAGATTTTGTGAGTTTTGTAAAGTTCCATTGTTTTTAGTGCGATTTTTTGCTGATCCCCCGCATACTTTTTCTTAATTTCTTCTAGTTTTGGTTGAAGTTTTTGTAAACTTCGTTGTGATTTCATTGCCTTTTGGTTAGGAATAAAAAGCAATAAACGTACCAATAAAGTTAGCAAAACAATTCCCCAGCCCAGTGATTTATTTGGTAAATGTTGAGTGAAAAAAACTAAAATATTAAAAAGTGGTTTAGTGATTAATGATCGAAAAAGTTGACGAAAAACGCCTGGTTTTTCATAAATAAAGGGAGCTGATTCTACCGTTATTTTTTTACCATCGTCCTTAGTAAAAGTAAATTCCGCGAAATATTCACCTGGTTCGGAAAAAACTTCATTAGTAAAATCACCAACGGAAAAGTTAATTTTTTGATTATTTTCTAACTCAAAACTAACTAATTTTTTGTTTCCGCAATTTTGAAAGTCATTAAGCAAAAACCTTTTTCCGTTTACTACTTTGTAAACTTTTAAAGTTGATTCATCTTTCTTTTTTTCACAAGGAGAAGTAAAAGAAATTTTCGCGGGATTTTGATTTTCAATAGTTAAAAGAGCTAAATTTCCTAAAACAACTGATTTTTTCCGAGGTTTGACGCTAATATTTTGAATTTTATTTTCAGCGTTGGGAGTGATTTCTTTTTTTCCAAAAAAATGATTATATCCCAACATAATGACATAAAACACAAGAAACCAAGTTAGGAAACTTTTAATGAATTCGCTAATTTTTTCTTTATTCATGATTAATTTTTAAATTTTTGGACGAGTTTTTGACAAGCAATAATTAATTTTTGTCGGTCGGTAAATTTTTCGGGTCCTTTGTAAATGAAAATTATGTTTTTGTCCACAATTTTACCGACTAAATTCTCGCGAAAAATTTCATAAATTTGTCTACGAAGGCGGTTTCTGACGACAGCTTTTTTTGAAACTTTTTTGCCCACCACTACAGCAAACCGTGGATTCCAGCCTTTCCAAACAGGAGAAACTGAAAAAGTAAATCCATCAATATGGATTTTCTGAGATTTACGAAAAACCCGATTAAAAAGTCTAGTAGTAAATCGAGAGATCTTAGCAATCATAATTTCGCGGGATTTTTGGTATAAAAAAATGCTTCCGAAAATAAATTCAAAAGCATTCTAAATTTATTTTTTAACTAAGTCCAAGGAGTTCGTTTTGGCGCAACTGACAAAGATTTTCGTCCTTTTCTACGTCGAGCCTTCAAAACATTTTGCCCACCATTAGTTCGCATTCGTGCACGGAATCCGTGTGTTCGTAATCGTTTTCGCCATCGTCTTTTTGCTAACATTTTTGAAAAATCTTAATTTAACGAGCGGAATTTAGAGATTTAAACTTAGTTTGTCAATAAAATCCCGCGAAATTTTTAGCCAAAAATTTCGTTTGGCTTCAAAAGCTGACCTTTGGGGAGAACTCGCCCTGGTAAAATTTTAGCGCCACTTCCAATTTGAGAGCCTTCTCCAACAATGCAACCGAACTTTTGCTTCCCGGTATCAATCAGTTGGTTTTTTACTTTAATTTTAATATTTTTTTTATCTAGACGCAGATTTGTTGTAACTGAAAAAGCTCCAAAATTTACATTTTCGGCAATTACCGAATCGCCAATGTAGGCGTGATGAGCAGAAACATTTTTCGCGAGAAAACTTCGAGCCACCTCCGAACAAAACCCAATTTCACAATTTTCACCAATAATTGATTCACGGACCAAGGCGTTATTGCCAATAACTGAGTTTTTTCCAATAAAACACGGGCCAGAAATACACGCATTATCAAAAATTCGCACACCTTCTTCAACTATAATTCCGTTTCCGTTCAGCTTTGCTGAAGGCGAAATTTTCGCGGAATTTGCTATTTTGTTAGTTTTTTCCTGGCGAAGCAAGTATTTTGTCATATCTAAAACATGGTGGGGGAATTTTACCGCTTGCCACTCGCCTGTATATTCTACCGCCAAGAAATTTTTCGTGGAAAAAAGTTTTTGTAAGGCTACTTCATAAACATCATCTTGGCAAGATTTTGCTTGTTGTAGAGCTGTTTTTAAATCCCGCGAATTTTTGAAAAAATGTGCCACGATATTTACTAAATTTGACGGTTCATTACCTGCGCCGGGTTTTTCAATAATAGAAAGTATTTTATTGTTTTTATCAACTTCTAAATATCCTCCAGGAAAGTATGTTTGAACTTTTTTAGCCAAAATTGCTCCGTCAAAATCCTGCGAATTTTTCCAAAGTTCAGCATAAATTTTGCTATCAACAAAGTCATTTCCTCCTAAAATCATCACTTCTTCCTTGTTTTCTACTAACTCTAATCCAGCTAAAACAGCTCCAGCCATTCCATCCTCCAAATTTGGTTGAATTGTTATTTTCGCGGGAAAATCATGTTTTTGCAAAAAGTTTGCAAAACTTTCTCGGTTGAACTCATTAGCAACAATTATGAAATTATCTAGTGCTCCCTTTTTTAAATTTTCCAAAAGATGTATTATCAGCGGTTTTCCCGCGAAATTTAGCAGATTCTTATCAGGCAATGGATTCATCCGTGTACTTCGCCCAGCAGCAATTACAATTGTTTTCATCACTCAAATTTATAGCAAATGAAACTTGTCTTGGGAAATTTTTCGCGGGATTTCAATGTATTAGAAATAATAACTGAAAGATTTTTTGTAAAAAAGTCTATTTCTGATATAATTGCCAGATGATAAAAAAAATAATTAAAATTTTAAAAATTTTAGGAATAATTTTAGGGGTTTTAATTTTTCTTGCGGGAATTGTTGGCGGAATTTTGTTTTACAATTTTCAAAATGATTTTTTCGCGGGGAAATCGTTTAGCAAATACAATTTACCATATTCGATAATTTTTACTGATCGCTATGGCAAGGAATTTTATCGTTCTTTTGATAATCAAAACCGGGAATGGGTGGACTTTCAGGATATTGCCGAGCCACTGAAAGATATTACGGTTTTAGCCGAAGATCGTCGTTTTTTTTATCATTTTGGAGTTGATTTTTACGGAATCTTGCGAGCAGCTCTAGCTAATTTGAAAGCGGGACATATTGTGCAAGGCGGTTCAACAATTACCCAGCAAATTGCTAAAAAAGCTTTTTTAACCGACGAAAAAAGTTTTTTGCGAAAAGTTCGTGAGGCTTTCATTGCTTTGGGAATTGAATCTAAAATGACTAAAAACGAAATTTTAGAGATGTATATCAATTTAGCCCCTTATGGACCAACTTTAGCTGGAGTGAAAAGCTCAGCTAAGTTTTACTTTAATAAAATCCCGCGAAATTTAACTATTGCTGAAAGTTTAGTCTTGGCGATGTTACCACAAAATCCAGTTGTTTTGTCACGAAAAACAGCTGTGAAGGATTGGTTAGGAAAATGTTCTAGTGAAAAAATAAAAAATTGTTCGCCTTTTAATGACCCAAACTATGAAAAAAGTAGAATTGAAAAAATTTTATGGGACTACGCGAAGTCTCAACATTTTTCCAAACAAAAAATCGCGGGAATTTGGCAGGAATTGCGAGAAATAAAACTTCCACGTCGCAAAAATTTTATTTATAGTGATTTTCAGCATTTTCGTTTTTTTGTGGAAAAATTTTTAACGAAAAAAGGAATTAAACTAATTGATTATCCAGGAGGACTAGTGGTCAAGACAACTTTAGACAAAGATTTGCAAGGAGCAGTTGCTAAATTTTTACGAGAAGAAGCAGCTCCAACATTGTCCAAGGAATTTTCCGCGAAAAATGCCGCCATTTTAGTACTAGAACATAAAACTCGTGGTCCGTTGGTGTGGGTAGGGTCGGTTGATTATTGGAATAACGAAATTAACGGACAGGTTGATATGTTACAGAGTCGGCGACAAACTGGATCAACAATTAAGCCTTTTATTTACGCGAAAATGTTTGAAGAAGGATTTACTCCGCAAACAATTATGTGGGATACGCGAGTGCGATTTTCCCGCGAAAAAAAGATTTTAAAAAACTCAGATGAACATTATATGGGAGCTATTCCAGTACAAGTGGCTTTGGCTACTTCTAGAAACGTACCAGCAGCCCAGGCCTTATACATTTCTGGAGGAGAAAAAGTGATGAAAAAGTACTTGGATCGTACTTTTGGTTTTAAAATAAATAAGCACTATCCAAATCATCCTTTTGGGTGGACTCTAGCTTTGGGAACTGCTCCGATAAAATTAATGGATTTAGCGAATGGATACGCCACTTTAGGGAGCGGTAAATTGCAAGAAATTTGTCCTGTTTTAGAAATAAAAACAACTACTGGTGAAAAAATTCGCGGGATTTGTGATAAAAGCACACGACGCTTTCTAAAAGATGACGCGCGGTTTTTTGTAAACAATATAATTTCCAACAGATTATTACGACCAGCGGGGACTTGGCGGAATAATCTAACAATAAAAAACGCTAATATCGCTGCTAAAACAGGGACTTCAACTAAAGTAATTCGGGGGCAAGAATATCCAGTTGATAATTTAGTAATTGGTTACACGCCGGAAGTAACAATTCTGTCTTGGACTGGTAATGCGAATGGACGCCCCCTTAAACAGGGAAGTTTTGGTACTTTATCAATTGCTCCTTATTGGAATCAAATTACGAGTGGGGTTTTGAAAAAATATCCTAATTTTTCGCGGGATTTTGTTCCTCCAGCAAATGTTATCCAGAAAAATGGTTTTTGGACTAGAAAAAATCAAGACCCAGCAAAATATAAAATTCCTAATATGATTTTTGTCTCCAAAGAAGAAAATCGGCTTAAAAAGTTACAGCAAAAAAATAAATAGTTTATTTGTGTAACTTCCAAACATGGTAAAACGAAAATCCCGCGAAAAAAATATTCAGCCAAAAGAAAACTAATTCTTTCTCAAGATAACTAAAAAACGCGATTAGTAAACTCCCAATTGCTAGAACCAAGTTTCTTTTTGTTGTTCCAGATGGCAAAACATAGCCCCATGAAACTATAACTAATCCTAAGATAAAAATAATTGCTTCATAATCTTTCGCGATAAAAACTGACCAACTAACCAGAGCAAGTCCGAGTACAGAAATAATTTTAGTAGAAATTTTTGCAGGAATTCCTCCCAACATTAGTCCGCTAGAAACTAGGGCCAGAATTTCTAAAATAGCGAAAAACAAAGTCCCGTTAGCGTATAAATAATTTAAAACAGCGTAAGTGAAAAGAATTATTGCGCCCACTGCAAAAAGCCAATTTTTGACAGAATTTCGCGGGATTTTTACTTTTTTTGCAGGATACATCGCCCCAAGGACAAGGATTATTCCGCCAAAAATTCCGAGATTAGTAATTAAGATTTCGTTCATAACAAAATTTTGACAAAATCCCGCGAAAAAATAAACTTTTGTTGTAAATTTATCGAGAGATGGGGAGAGGTTTGGCTCTACGATCCATCAGCAACCTACTTTTTAGCAAGGTGCTCCAACCAAAAGAGATAAAACTTATTCGAGAAATTTACCTTTACGATTAAACCGTTTTTTCGCGGGATTTTCGTTCAGTATTTTTTAACCAATTTCTCATATGACAAAAGCAAAAAACGGCAAACAGCTCGTTGGTTTGTGGAATATTCCTGAAATGTTGGAATATTTTAAAAGCCAAGGCTTAAACGATGAAGAAGCACACGACGCGATGATTAAAGAAATCGTGCAATCTTTTAAAAACTTTGAAAAAAACAATTCATCTACTCCAACTTCATCTCCCAAAACCTAAAATTTCGCGGGATTTTAAAAAACTTAAAACTTCTTAATCAACTAATAAATGAAAACTTACTTTACCTCTGAATCCGTTACTGAAGGACATCCTGATAAAATTGCTGACCAGATTTCCGATGCCATTTTGGATGAAATTCTTCGCCAAGACAAAAATGCTAAAGTCGCTTGTGAGACCCTAGTTAATACAGGATTAGTCTTGGTTGCAGGAGAAATTACAACTGATTGTTATATTGATGTGCAAAAAATCGCGCGAAAAAAGATTTTAGAAATCGGCTATGATTCAGCAGATAAACATTTTGACGGGCGGACTTGTGCTGTTATCAATGCCATTGAAGAACAGTCACCCGATATTGCGCAAGGAGTTATTAAAGATGATCCTCAAAAACAAGGAGCTGGTGATCAGGGAATTGTTTTTGGTTATGCAACTAACGAAACTTCTGAACTAATGCCTTTGCCAATATCTTTAGCTCACAAATTAGCGCAAAATCTCGCGAAAAAACGAAAAGACGGAAGCTTGCCATTCCTCCGTCCAGACGGAAAAACACAGGTAACTTTTGAATACGAAAATGGTAAACCAATTCGCATTGATTCCGTAGTTATTTCAACTCAGCACGACGAAAAAGTGTCTCAACAAGAACTTAATGAAATAATAATTCGCGAAATTATCCGTCCAATTTGTGAAAAATGGCTTGATGACAAAACAATTTTTTATATAAACCCAACAGGAAGATTTGTTATCGGTGGTCCACAAGGAGATTGTGGGATGACGGGAAGAAAAATAATTGTTGATACTTACGGTGGAATTGGGCGACATGGTGGTGGAGCTTTTAGTGGTAAAGATCCGAGCAAAACGGATCGATCAGGAGCTTATGCAGCACGCTGGGTAGCTAAAAACTTGGTTGCTAATAATTTCGCGGAAAAATGTGAAGTGCAAATTGCTTACGCTATTGGAGTGGCAGAACCAGTTTCTATTTTTGTTGATACTTTTGGAACTAGCGAAAAAACTTCTGAAGAATTAGAAAAAATAGTCCGCGAAAATTTTGATTTAACTCCTTATGGGATTACTACTAAATTAGATTTGCTACGACCAATCTATGAAAAAACAGCGACTTATGGACATTTTGGACGAGACGATTTGGATTTGCCGTGGGAGAAAATTTTTAAGATAAAATAAAATTCTATGAGATTTAAGAAAGAATAAATTTCATTTTTTTTGCAGTATTTTAAATAAAAAAAGGATAGACCTAAGGCCTGTCCTTATTTTAAATCCCTGATTCCGTGAGGATAAATTTCACTAACTACTGGTAAACTCTTAGAGTGTTATTTACTTCTTTTTTTTCAAAATATCGCGAATTTCAGCCAAAAGAATTTCGTTTCCTGGGATAGGAGCAGGTTTAGCTTCTTCTTTCTTTTGGAGATTTGAAATCATTTTTACCAACATAAACACGATAAATCCTAAAACCACAAATCCAATAACATCATTAATAAATATTCCGTAGTTAATTGCAACTTCTTTGACTCCATCTGATTCTGGCAAAAGAACATATTTTAGGTTTGAAAAGTCAACTTTCCCCATAGCCATGCCAATTGGTGGCATTACTACATTAGCAATAAGAGATTTAACAACTGTGGCAAAAGCTGCCCCAAAGATAAAACCTACTGCCATATCAACGGCATTTCCTTTGATTAAGAAGTTTTTGAAATCGTTTAACATTTTTTGAAAGGGTTAAAAAATAAAATGCTCAAAAATGTTAGAATAAATAAATATTTATGTCAAAATCACGCGAATTTTTAGCGATTTCCCCAAAATAACCATTTCCATTTTTCTACAATGGGAACATTTTTTATTTGTTTTTTGGTTTTTAATGAAAAATCGGTCGGAGTTATATCTAATTTCTCTTCTACAAAAACTAAAACATGCTCACCAGGTAATTTTTTCCCCATTTGCATTTTGGCTTCTTTGTCGATTCTTTCTTTAGTCTGCAAATACTCCAAATATTTTTTCTTTTTTTCAATTTCTTCGCGGGTTTTTTTATTAGACAGTCTAATATAGGAAATTTCATTATTAATTTTACGACTTTCGTGAAAAAAAGACCCGAGACTGTAAAGCAAAGAAAAGACAATTACAAAAATTCCAACTAAAATAAAAATATTTCGAGAATTATAGACAGAATCTTTTTTCATCAGTTTAAATTTTAATTTTTATAAAAAAATAAACAAATAACCTAATAAAATCCCGCGAAATTTTCGCTTTTATTTTTTGAAAAAATATAATTTTGTCGTTATGGCTGAATTAGAAAAGAAAAAAACGAAAAAACGGATGGAAATTGGTGTGGCTTGTATTTTTCATGAAGGAAAGGTTTTAATTCAAACTCGTCCCGAAGGAAAATCTTTCGCGGGGAAATGGGAATTTCCAGGTGGAAAAATTGAAGAAGGAGAACGAGCTCGTGATTGTGTGTCTCGTGAAATTAGAGAAGAACTTGGCGGAGAAATTATTGTTAAAGATATGTTTTTTAAAGACACTCATTATTTTGAAAATACGGTTTTAGTTTTGCTTTTTTATCGTTGTTTCCCGCGAAAAAATACCAAATTTTCTCCACAAGAAAATCAGAAAATAAAATGGGTTAATAAAAGTGATTTTAATAAAATAGAATTCTTACCAACTAACTACCGTATTTTGAAGAAACTGCAAGAATTATCAGAACTAAATTAGTTTTTCCTTTATTTTGTTTGTTCAAAAACAACTTCAAATATCCCAACTCCGTTTTTATCAGGG
>CAZMOH010000019.1:9145-13671 GCA_964567875.1 uncultured Candidatus Peribacteria bacterium
ATACAAATAAAAAAAATCATGTCAAATTTATTTTATTAAAAAATTAAATTATAATTCCCGCGAAATTTTAATTTTTATATGAAAACTTCGCCTCGTTCTCGTAAATTAGCCACAATTGTCCAAGAACTTTTACCAACTATTATTCAAAAACACGCTACTCCAAATCAGATTGGATTTTTAACAATTACGGGAGTGGAAATTTCTGGAGACTTAGGAATTGCTAATATATTTTTCACAACAATTGGTAATTCCCGAAAAGCCCAAGAATATTTAGAAAAAATTTCGCGAAAAATTATTTATGAACTTTTGAAAAAAGTTAAATTACGACGAGAAATTGTTCTAAATTGGAAAAAAGATGACACAGGAAAGGTTATCAGCAAAATTGACCATCTCTAAAATCCCGCGAAATTTTTAAAATGAAAAAAATTCTTATTGCCACCGGAAATCAGGGAAAACTTCGTGAACTTTTAGAAGGATTCCGGCTTTATGGAGCAACCAAAAATATAGAGTTTTTATCATTAAATGATTTTTCGCGGGATTTTACCGAACCAGAAGAAAACGGAAAAAATTACCAAGAAAATTCTTTAATTAAAGCCAAGTTTTTTGCTGAACTTTTTCAAATCCCCACAATTGGAGAAGATTCCGGATTGGAATTAGAAGCTTTTCCTGAAAAATTTGGGTTAAAAACTAAGCGAGAAATTTCCGCGAAAAATGATGAAGAATGGCTAAAAAAATTTTTAGAAATACTAGAAAACCAAAATAATCGACGAGCCACTTTTTTTTCGGCAATTACTTTTTATAATCCTCAAACAAAAAATTTCGCGGGATTTTTAGGTAAAACAGCCGGAATTATAACTAAAAAACCAGAAACAAGTTTAGAACCAGGAATCCCTGTTTCAGCTGTTTTCAAAGCTGACGGACAAAGCAAGGTTTTTTCGGAACTAAGAAAAGACGAAAAAAACGAGGTTTCTCATCGGGGGAAAGCTGTTAGACAAATGGCGCAATTTCTAATTAATAATTTCGTGAAAAATGCTTAAAGTTATGCATGATTGGATTCACAAAAAAATTGCTAAAAAACAAGGAAGGTTTTTAACAAAATTAGAAAAATCCGCGAAATTTTCCCCGCAGGAAAAAATATACATTCAGGAACATCTTAATCAAGGAAAAACCCAGCAAGTCGTTCATATTTTCTTTGTTTTTTTAGTTTTAACAGGGCTTTCTTCGTTGTTTGATGTTTTAACTTTGTTGTTTTCAGCTTTATTTAGTTATATTCAGGGGGAAGCCAACTTTTGGCCGTTTTTTCTTTTTCTAGTGGGAAGTGGAGTTTTTAAAGTTTGGTATGCTCATATAACCTTAGATAAATTTCGTTGGTATGATAAAATTTTATCAACTTTGCCTTATGTTGGAGCAGGTTTGCTTTTAGCAAAAGGACTAAAGAATGAACCGGTTGTGGCCAAATCTTTATGGCTGTTTTTGAAAAAGAAATTATAAATGAAAATTAAGCTTTATTTTTTCGGAAAATCCCGCGAAATTACAGAACGCGAAAAAGAGTTAGTTAAAAGAATTAATTTTCGTGCTAAGTTAGAATTAATCCCTTTATCACAAGCGGGAATCACTGATGTAAATAAAGCAAAAAAGGAAGAATCCACAAAATTTTTGCAAAAAATAACCGAAAAAGATTTCATAATTGCTTTTGATGAACACGGAAAACATTTTGATTCGGTAGAATTTTCGCGGGATTTACGCAAGAATTTAGAAAATCAGGGAGAAATTATTTTTGTAATTGGGGGAGCACATGGCTTGGGAAAAGAAATATTGACTAGAGCTAATGAAAAAATTAGCTTTGGGAAAATGGTTTGGACACGAAATTTAGTTCGCCACATGGCTTTAGAACAAATTTATCGGGCGTTAGAAATTGCGGGAGGCAGTAATTTTCATAAACCTTAAAACTTCGCGGGATTTTTAGAACTTGTTATACTTCAAATAATGAAAAAACGAATCTTCTTTTTTGGAACTCCTGAAATTGCTGTTCCTGCCTTGGAAAAACTCGCAAAAATCTCAAATATTGAAATTATCGGAGTGGGCTGTCCGCGTGATAAAAAAGTTGGGAGAAAGCAATTACTAACACCGTGTGCTGTTAAAAAATCCGCGAAAAAATTAGGACTGCCTATTTTTTCCGTAAACAATAAATCAGAGGTGGCGGAAATTTACGATAAACTAAAATTTGATTTAGCGATTGTGATTGCTTTTGGCGTGATATTTCCGGCGAAAATTTTAGATATTCCCAAATTTGGCACAATTAATGTTCATTTTTCTCTTTTACCTAAATTTCGCGGTGCTTCTCCAGTTCAGTCAGCCATTTTGGCTGGAGAAAAAGAAAGCGGAATTACTTTTCAGCAGATGGTTAAAGAACTTGATGCGGGAGATATTCTCTGGCAAAAAAAATGGAATATTGAGAATAAATCAACCTCTGAGTTGTGGGATTTTTTCGCCAAAAAAACAGCTGATGAATTTCCTGATTTTCTGAAAAATCTTTTTGCAAATAATTTGCAAAAACAACAACAAAATGAGAATATCGCGACATTTTGTGGTAAATTTCAAAAAAAAGATGGCGAAATTTTCCCAAGTCAAGAGTCGTCTTTAGAGATTTGGCGCAAATATTTAGCGTTTGATGTTTGGCCAGGCATTTTTATTACAACTAAATACGGAAAAGTTAAATTAGGAAAAATTTCGCGGGATTTTCAAGAAAATTCGTGGGAATTAAAGTGTGATAAAAATAGTAAAATTTATATTTTAGAAGCCCAAATCCCTGGAAAAAGAATGACCAAAATACGCGAAATTTTAAACGGATATCCTGACTTATTTGAAAAATAGAAAATACTTTTGTAATTCTATATTTTATGAATTTGATGAGGATGAGAAAACTCAGCTTCGGATAATTTTTTAACATCAAGTTGTGAGCCACAATTTTTACAAAATTTTGCATCATGATCATGGTGTGGGAAATTACAAACAACGCAGTGATGTAATCTTTTCCCAAAAAAATGATCAATAAAAATCTTGGTTAAAACAGCAGTCATAAGAGCAATAGAAGCTAATCCAATAAAAATTAAAATTGTCGCGAGAATTTTCCCTGCTACGGTAATCGGAACAACATCCCCATATCCAACTGTTGTAATAGTAATAATAGTCCACCACATAGCATCAGGAACTGTGGAAAAACCAGGATTAACATTTCCTTCAATAGAAAACATAGCCAAAGAGCCAACAATGACAACTAAGAAAAAAGTAATTACAAAGATTTGGATTTCATCACGATAATGACGAAACGAACGAAGGAAAGTTAACATCAAATGAGAATATCTAATAGTCTTCAATAGTTGTAATATTCGAAAAACACGAAATCCTCGCAAGAAAACTAATCCCTGACTAATATGGGAAAACAAAGGCAAAATTACTAAAAAATCAATAATTCCTAAAAAAGAAAAAACAAATTTTAACTTATCCCGCGAAATTAACAGACGAACAAAGTATTCTATGGCAAAAATTCCTAAAATTATTTTATCAATAATTGCTAATTCCTCGCGCCAAGAATGAAAAAAAGCTAGGTTTTCGCAAACAAAAATTCCGATAGAAAGAGTGATTAAAACAAGCAAAATCCTACCAAGGAATTTCCCCCATTTTCCTTTGTGAGTTTCTAAAATATCATGCAAAATTTCGCGGGATTTTTCAGTCATTCTATAATTTAAATCATAATTATTTTGCCAGTTTTTTAAAACCTTTCAAGCTTTATTTCTAGAGTTACAAAGAAAATAAAATTTGAATTGAAAATCCCGCGAAAATAAGGAAAATGGTTTTACAATGTTAAAAATAATAAATTTATCGGCAAAGATTGAAGGCAGTAAAATCCTGAAAAATATAAATTTAGACATAAATCCTGGTGAATTACATGTAATTCTTGGTCCAAATGGAGCAGGAAAATCAACTTTGGGACGAGTTCTTTTGGGGGATAAAAAATACCAGGTTGTAGCTGGGGAGATCAAATTTCGCGGGAAAAATTTCTTAGAAATGGAAACTCATGAACGAGCGCAAGCTGGATTTTTTCTAAGTTTTCAAGCTCCGCCAGAACTAGACGGAGTGAGCTCGCGAGAAATGCTTTTTGCGGCAGCAAAAAAAATAGATCCGAAATTAATTTCTAGTTTTCGTTTCAAGAAAAAGTTTTTGAAAAACTTAGAAGCGGTCCACCTGGATAAATCATTTGCTGATCGGGAAATGAACAAAGGTTCGAGTGGTGGGGAGCGAAAAAAAATGGAATTGGCAACCTTATTGACTCTTGATCCAACTCTAATTTTTTTGGATGAAATTGACTCGGGAATTGATGTTGATGCGATGAATGTTTTATCAAAAACGATTAATGATTTTATGGAAAATCCCGCGAAATCAGCGATAATTATTTCCCATACTGACAAGTTTTTAAATAAGCTAAACCCAACCCATGTTCATGTTTTAATAAACGGAGAAATTGT
>CAZMOH010000020.1:0-13124 GCA_964567875.1 uncultured Candidatus Peribacteria bacterium
GACTTAAAAAATATCCCGCGAAAATAACTACAATAGATGCCCCAACTAAACCCTTTTTTAACGCCCCGTGAATTTCTCCATTTTTTCCAACTCTAACTAAAAATGCTCCAAAAATTGAACAAAGAATTCCTGCAGCAGACAAAATTAAAGGGAAAATAACCCCATTCATACCAAAAGAAACATATCCCAAAACCATTGCGGCAATAATTGACCCAACATAACTTTCAAATAAATCTGCTCCCATACCAGCAACATCACCAACATTATCTCCAACATTATCAGCAATTGTCGCGGGATTTCGAGGGTCATCCTCTGGAATTCCTGCTTCAACTTTTCCGACTAAATCAGCTCCAACATCTGCTGCTTTGGTATAAATACCTCCACCAACACGGGCAAAAAGAGCAATAGAACTAGCCCCTAAAGCAAATCCAGTAATTACATTTAAAATCACTTTAGTGGGCAAGCCCAATTGAGAAAAAACAAAAATAGTTAAAGAAATTCCCAAAAGTCCTAAACCAACAACACTGAATCCCATAACAGCTCCTGATCTAAAAGCAATTTTTAAGGCAGAATTTAAACTTTTTTTAGCTGCTTCTGTTGTTCGAACGTTAGATGCAGTAGCAATTTTCATTCCAAAAAAACCAGCAAGAATACTCGATAAAGCTCCATAGATGAAAGCTATAGAAGTCCACAGTCCTTCATTAACAGCTGTTTTTTTGTCATCTAAAAAGAAAAACAAAATAATTGCCAAAACTAGTATAAAAATAGAAAGAATTTTATACTCTCTAGTAAGAAAAGCCATAGCTCCTTCTGAAATTGAGTCAGCAATTTCTTTCATTTTGTCGCTTCCACGACTCTGTTTCTTGATTAGATTGCTAAAAATGTAAGCAACCACTAATGCCAAGAAACTAATTAAAATAGTAATGATAATGTAGTTCATTGATATATGGGGTTAAAAATTATCGCAGGAATTATAAATAAAACCTTGTTTTTGGCAAATTTAAAAAGAAACTAAAAAATATCCCGCGAAATTTTTTAATTTAGCGTAAAAAATTGTTTGTTTTTTACATTGAACAATAAAATTAACTTTAAAATATTTTTGACGTCAAATTTTTTCAATTCTAAACTTTCATTGATATATTTTTTAACCCTTTTTTATCATGGTAGTAAAAAAACCTTTTCAAAACTTCTTAAAAAATTTGAATTTGGCGGCTAACACCCTAAATCTTTCTGAATTGGAAAAAACAGCTCTGGCAACACCTGAAGCAATTCACGAAACTGAAATAGAATTTTCGCGAGATTCTGGGGAAAAAGAAATAGTAACAGCTTATAGAGTTCAGCACAATTCAGCGCGCGGACCATATAAAGGAGGTATTCGCTATCATCATGAAGCAGATTTAGAAGAAGTTAAAGCTTTAGCAAGTCTAATGAGTTTTAAGTGTTCAGTAGTAAATATTCCAATGGGAGGTGGAAAAGGAGGAGTTAAAATTAATCCTAAACCACTTTCTAAAACGGAATTGGAAAGTCTTTCACGGGCTTATTTTCGTTGGGGAACAGAAAACAATATTTTTGGTGTGAATCGTGATGTTCCAGCACCAGATGTTTATACAACCCCACAAATAATGTCTTGGATGCTGGATGAACATGAAAAAATTCTTGGATATAAATCACCAGGAGTTATTACAGGTAAACCTTTAGAGTTGGGGGGGAGTTTAGGACGTAGTTATTCAACAGCTATGGGAGGGTTTTTCGTTTTAGAAAAACATCTCGCGAAATTAGGTAAAAAAGCTGTTGATACGACAATTGCTATTCAAGGATTTGGAAATGCTGGTTCATATTTTGCGGAAATTGCTCATAAAGCTGGTTATAAAATAATTGCCGTTTCTGATTCCAAAGGAGGAGTGGCTTGTGATTGTGATGATGAGCATTTTCAAGTTGATGTTTTAAGAAAATGGAAAAAAGAACATGGGTCTTTTCGTGGGAATTTTTGTGAAGGGGAAACTTGTGATATTGAAAAAATGAAAAAATCAAAGGTAAAAGTAATTTCTAACGAAGAGCTCTTAAAATTGGATGTTGATGTTTTAGTTTTAGCAGCCTTAGACGGTGTTGTTCATGATAAAAATGCTGATGAAATTTCTGCGAAATTAATTTTAGAATTAGCTAATGGACCGGTTACTCCAGAGGCGGATGAAATTTTAGAAAAAAAAGGAATTGATGTTTTACCAGATATTTTAGCAAATGCTGGAGGAGTAACTGTTTCATATTTTGAATGGGTGCAAAACAGATCTGGTGACGTTTGGGAAGAAGATTATGTTAATGAAAAATTGAAAAAAATTATGGAGAATGCTTATGATGATTTAGATAAAGCTCGAAAAAAATTCGCGGGAATTTCTTGGCGACAAGCTGCCTTCGTAGTGGCTATTGACCGTATTTTAGCTGCTATGAAATTAAGGGGAACTATTAGATAATCTTTTTATTACATAGGATTTGGGACAATATTTGGCACACTTGTCCCTTTCCTTATTGAATCCCGCGAAATTTTAAAAATTATTGAAAATTTGTCTTATTTGTAGTATAATTGCCAGAATTTTAAGAAATGAAAAAATTATCAGTTGTTTTCGGAATTAGTTTAGCGATTTTTTTCGCGGGATTTTTTTTATCACCAGTTTTTGCTAAAGCAGGAGGTGGTGATGAGGATGTTTCTCTTTGTGATAAAGCATGGAATACTGAAGAATCAGGAAAATATAATCCTAATTTGTATGAAGAATGTATGAAAGCGGAAAAATTGCAAGAAGAAGTTTTGAATTGGATGAGATTTAAAAATGAAACTTTAAATGATATAAAGGAAGCTGATGGGATTATGGATGATGGGACATTATTTAAAGAAAAAAATAGTAATACGGAGGAATGTAACAGTAATACTACTTGCATGCTTCCAAACCCAAAAAATAAAAAAGAACTAAGTATTTTGAATGGGGCTAGGATCATCTTTGCTAGAGGTTATTTTATTTTGAAAAAAATTAGAAATAAAAGTGATAGCATATCTCAATTAGAAAAAGAAAAACTTTTTATAGAAGCTTCAGAATATTTTCAAAAGGCCGAAAAACTCGCGAGAAAACCAGTAATTCATAGTGGCGGAATACTTCCAGGACCAAAAGCAGAAGAAGACGGAGAAAGTTATTTTACAGGAAAATTTTTAACTAAATATATAAATGGTTCACTCGTAATATTGTTTTCTATTGGAACTTTAATAATTATTATCGGTGGATTGATGTTCCTTTTTGCATCAGAGTCAGATGAAATGAAAACAAAAGCTAAAAATACCATTTTTTGGGGAATTACTGGTTTGGTAATTGCGGTTATGGCTTATGTTATCGTAAAATTTGTTATAGGTTTAGATTTTGGATTTTAAAAAACCCGCGAAATTTCGCGGGTTTTGTCTTTTTTTTCCGGTGTTCCTCTTATTCTATTAATATTTAGCGCGAAAAGTTTCAAAAACTTTTTTAGCTAATATTATAGCTTCATCTATATCTTGAAGGTTAGAAGTAGCTTCTATTTCAAAAACATCTCCATTTTCTCCTGCTACAAAAAATCTTGCGACAAAAAAGTTTTTTCCTCTTTTTGTTCCAATAAATCCTTCCACAAATTTTTCACTATCTAAACCAACTTGTCCTAATACTACATCAGTTTTTTGATATTGTTGAACAGTTTTACTGCTTCGATAAATATCATTTTTTTGATCAATGGCATGGGAGTTAGATCTAGCACAAACTACAAAAGGAGAATTTTGACATTTTGTGTTCATTTTTTTTGCAGAGAATTTAATACTGGAGAAAGGTTTATTAAACTTTATAACATTATTTTCTTCACTAACTTCAAATTTCGCGGGAATTCCTAAAGAAATTATTTCATTGTTGTAATTTTTTAATTCCATTGGGTTGTCATTTATTTCTTTTGTCGCTGAAATTACTATACGGTGCGGTTTTTGACTATTAATGCTTACACCAAAAACTCGGTTAGTAAAAGTTCGTAAAGGTAAATTTCTATTTGATGTTTTGTGAGAATATAAATTACGTTTTCCAAATCTAGGTATTAGGTAATTTTTTCGTAAAACTAGGGCAACATTGCGACGAATTTTATTTTCTCGCGGAAAAATAAGGCGACTAGCTCGTCCATTATTGAAAGCATAATGTCTATAACGACCACTTTCTTTTATTTTTTGAGAAATATAACTGTGATAAGCCTCTCGAGAAGCCTCTGACATTGGAACAATTAACACTGCTCCGAAGATACTTAATGCAATGGTTAGGGCGATAAACTTTTTCATTATTTAGAAGGGGTTAAAAATTATAAAGCAAGATTTCGAAATAAAGTTTCCATTAAATTGCTTGCAGCAAACTCGTTTTGAATTGGAGCAAAACCGGTCATAGTTACAATATTTCCAGTCAAAGGATTCATATTTGTATAAGAGAAGTAAACCTGTCCATCATTTTCAAATTTTTCCATATAAGATGGAAAACTAATATTTTCTCCACCAACATTAACTTGACGTAAACGGAATTTTTGTTCAAGATTTTTCACATTTCCCATATTTTCGCGGATTTTAGCATTTCTTTTACTGGCACAAAGTTGAAAACTTAAACCAGAACAATTTAAATCAAAATCCCGCGAAATTTTTACAGTTAAGTCATGGGTAGCATCGTAGAGTTCTCCATTAGAGTTTTTTACAAAATATTTAGGTACTTTGGTGCTAAATCCATTGCCTTTAAAATTTTGGAAATATTCTTGATTATGTTGTGTGATTGTTTCTACTTTTTTCAAGCTATCCCACTTATAATCTTGAACATATTGGGTTTCTCGGACAGCTATCTTATGTGGCTGTGGTAAAACATTATTAATTCGCGGGAAAAATTGACGATGAGCTAGTTTATAAGCTGTATAATTTTGTTTTATAAAACCCCGCGAAATTTGTCGTTGATAGTTCTTCCAAAACAAAAATTTATTTCCTAAATTTTTTCGAATTCTGGCTTCACGAGCTAACTGTCTTCTTAATTGATATTGATTAAAAGGAAAAATTCGACTAGTTGTTTTCCGTAGAGGTAGACAGTGATTAAATCGGCAACGATGAATATATCGTGCTGCACTTGGAGCAATCATGATTATTGTTAAAGCAATTGTTGCTACCGCGAGAACAGAGAGAAACTTTTTCATATTAGTTATGTTTAAATGATAATTAAATAAACAAAATCCACGAAATTTTCGCGGGATTTTGTTTTTATTTTTTGTTTCATGGTATTTTTAGGTTATTTTTTTTGTTTTGTCAAATAAAAATATCATTTTTTTTACAAATGTAAAACCAGAGAGATTTTTTTGTTTTTCTAAAAAATTGGTGTTAAACTTTTTTTGAAACAAAAATAAAATTCAAAAAAATGCCAAAATATCTGTCAGAAACGGAATTAGATGCTTTAAAAAAGTATAATAGAGCTGCTAATTATTTAGCTGTTGCGCAAATTTATTTACGGGACAATGTTCTTTTAAAGCGTCCTTTGAAATTTTCTGATATTAAAGCACGCCTACTCGGTCATTGGGGAACAGTTCCAGGAATTAATTTCGTGTATAGTCACATTAATCGTTTAATTATTAAAAATTCCGCGAAATTTTTGTACGTTGTAGGACCAGGACATGGTTTCCCAGGAATTCAAGCTAATTTGTTTATTGAAAAATCACTTTCTAAGTTTTATCCAAAAACTATTCCTTATAATGAAAAAGGAATTCGCGAGATTTGTTCTCGCTTTTCTGCTCCATATGGTTATCCATCTCATTCTAATCCGGCGGCCCCGGGAGCTATATTAGAAGGTGGTGAGTTAGGATATTCTTTATCAGTTGCTTATGGCTCAGTTTTGGATAATCCAGATTTAATAACTTGTTGTTTAGTAGGTGACGGAGAATTTGAAACGGGGCCAATGGCGGCGGCTTGGCACATTAATAAACTGGTAAATCCCGCGAAAAATGGGGCAGTTTTGCCAGTGGTGCATGTTAACGGTTACAAAATTTCGGGACCAACTTTCCTTGGTCGAATGAGTGAAGTAGAGATTGCTAAACTTTTTGAAGGATATGGTTACGAACCATTTTTTGTTTCTGGTGATAATCCTGATTTAGTTCACCCACAAATGGCTAAAGCTATGGATTCAGCTTATACAAAAATTCGTGAGATTCAGAGATTAGCGCGAGAAGGAGTTTTGGAAAAACCCAAATTTCCAGTAATTATTTTACGAACACCGAAGGGATGGACCGGGCCAAAATTTGATGGTGATACCAAACTTGAAGGAAATTGTAAATCACATCAAGTTGTTTTTGGAAAAGCCAAAACTAATAAAAGACATTTAAAGGCGATTGAAAAATGGCTAAAATCTTACAAATTCCATGAATTAATTTCTGCGAAATCTAAAAAATTTGAGTTTGTAAAAGAAATTCGTTCTCTTATCCCACCAGAAAAATGGTCCTGCGGAACAAATCCGTATGCTTTTGGAGGTAAAATTTCGCGGGATTTAAAAATGCCAGTTTTAACTAAACTTGCTCATAAACTTGAAAAACGGGGACGAACAACTTCTAGTCCAATGAAATATTGTGGTGAGTTTTTGGCTGAACTTCTCGCGAAAAATTTAAAAAATAATAATCTGCGAATTTTTAGTCCTGATGAAACTTATTCTAATAAAATAGATGCTATTTTTCGACATACAGCTCGTTCTTGGCAGTGGCCAATTAAAGATTGGGACAAGGATTTATCTCGGAGTGGGAAAGTAATGGAAATGCTTTCAGAACATTCCTTATTTGGACTACATCACGGATATTCCGTGACCGGACGACACGGAATTTTTGTTTCGTATGAATCATTTGTACAGATTGTCGCTTCTATGGCTGACCAGTATGTAAAATTTATTAAAGCTAGTCAGGAGGTAAAATTTCGCGACCCTTTGCCAGCAGTTAATGTTTTATTAACTTCTCTTTTAGAACGACAAGATCATAATGGATTTTCTCATCAAAATCCGTCGTTTATTTCATCAATGATGGAAAAAGATGGTGAAATTATTCATGGTTATTTTCCACCAGATGCTAATTGTATGTTGATAACAATGAAGGAGTGTTTTGAATCTCGCGACCGCTTAAATGTAATTGTTGCGGGTAAAAAAGATCTTTTTAATTGGTTATCTTTATCCGAAGCTAAGAAACAAATGGCTGAGGGAATTATGACTTGGGATTTTGCTAGTGATCCAGATCCACAAATTGTTTTCGTAGCGACAGGGGATTATGTAACGACGGAATCTCTAGCAGCGATAAAAATTTTGAAAGAACTTCTACCAGAAATTCGCGCGAGATTTGTATCAGTTTCCGAACTAACTGCTTTGGGAGTGGGGGACGAAACAGTGCGTTCTTCAAATAATCTTTTAGATGAACATTTCACAATGGATAAAGGAGTTATTTATAATTTTCACGGATATCCACACACGATTAAAAAACTTCTTTTTGATTATTCTGGAGCACATCGAATTCAGGTTAACGGTTATCTAGAAGAGGGTTCAACAACTTCGCCGTTTGATATGGAAGTAAGGAATAAAACTTCTCGTTACCATTTGGTTATGCAAGCTGCAGATAAACTTTATAGTGGAGGAGATATTTCTCGCGGGAAATCTTGGGAAATTAAAGCAGAAATGGAGAAACGTTTAAAATCTCATCACGATTACATTCTGAAATATGGAGATGATCCTGACTACATAAAGAAATGGCGTTGGGAATAAAATCCCGCGAAATTTTATAAATTTAAATATTTAAACCCAAAACATAAGCAATTAAAGCCATTCTGGTTGGAACTCCATTTCGGGCTTGTTCAAAATATTTAGCTTGAGGAAGTTCATCCACTTCTGGTGAAATTTCATCAACTCGTGGTAAGGGATGCATTAAAATTGCTTCTTCTTTCATTTTTTCTACTTCTTTTTTGGTTAAAATAAAGGCACTTTTATTTTTTTCATAAACTTCCATATCTTCAAATCTTTCTTTTTGAATACGAGTATCATAAATTACATCAGATGTTGCCAATATTTCATCTGTTAATTCATGAAATTTTCCGTCTCCTTCTTTAAAATATTTCGCGGGAATTTGAATTTCTTCTGGGGCGATAAAATTAATTTTTATTTGAGGGAAATGTCGTAACATCTTTGATAAAGAATGAACTGTTCGTCCATATTTTAAGTCTCCAATAAAAGAAATTATTATAGGTTGTTCTAAATCAAAGTATTTAGAAATAGTGTATAAATCCAAAAAAGACTGTGTTGGATGTTCTCCAGCCCCGTCCCCACCATTTAAAATAGGAACAGTCGAAACTTTGGCGGCTCTTTCTGCATATCCAATTTCAGGAGAACGCAAAGCTATTACATCGGCATATCCTGACAAAACCTTTGCAGAATCTTCAATTGTTTCCCCTTTGGTAACCGATGAAAAATTAACATTACTTGTTGAAATAACTTTCCCTCCTAATCTATTCATAGCTGTTTCAAAACTCAATCTTGTCCGTGTTGATGGTTCATAAAAAAATGTAGCTAGAATTTTCCCTTCAGCAATTTTACAAACTTTTTTACTTGCTAAAATCTCATCCATTTTTTTTGAGAGATTTATAATTTCTAAAATATCTTTTTTGGAAAACTGATCAGCGGAAATTATGTGTTTCATGAGAAAAGGGTTAAATTTCTATTAGAGATTATGATTTTTTTAAAATAAAAAGCAAAAAAACCGCGAAATTTTGTTAATCATTAATTCCATTTATGAATTTTTTTATATCATCTACCTCTACCCGCCAATTAGTTGGTAAAGTTAAATAATTTTTAATAAATTTTTCTGCTTGCGGACAATCACCTTTTCTATAATAAAATTTCGCAGGATTTACTCCTGCTGGTGAAATAGGTTCTCCGTCCCATTCATTTAAATCAAATCCTCTAGTTTTAGCTCTTTTTTTTGCTTCTACTCGTTTTACATTTGTTAAAATTACGCGAAAATAATTCTGAGGAATAAAAATCTCAGCTTTAGGCCAAACCTGTGGCACAACTTCTTGCCATTTTTTCGTAATTTTTTTTCTATGAATTAAATAATCTTGACGACGAATCAAAGATTGTCGGAGAACTTCTTGTAAAGCTCGTGGTAAAAAAGTTTGCGGAAAATCTTCTCGTCCACATTTTTCAGAAGAAGTTACCGCTCGTGGAAAAAGTTTCAATTTTGACCAAATTCCTGCAAGAAATCGTCCTCCATAAAACCAATACTTTAGAGAAACTGCTAAAATTAATGGTTGAAATAAATGTTTTAAAGTCCAGATTTTACTAGCTTGTGGTAAAGAAATTCCGCGAAATTTTTCTGCATATTTACTTTTATCTTGCCATAAGAGAGCTCCTCCTGATATACATGAAATATCTTTTTCACGTCCGAAACTCAAAATTTTCGCATCAGCATATTTAGAAAGTGGGGACCAAAGATGAGCTCCATCTTCTACTATAAAAATTTCGCGGGATTTTGTTATTTCCGCTATTTTAGACATATCAACTTGTAGCCCAAAAGTATGTGGAACAATTAAGATTCCAATTTTATCTATTTTTTTTGTGAGATCTTCTAAATCTAAAAGTCCTTTTTCATTACAATCAAGCCACTCTATTTCTAAACCTTCTGCCAAAAAAGGAGTAGCCATTACGGCACAACAGACAGCAGGTATTCCTACTTTTTTAGAGGTTTTAACAATTTTGGCAATCTCTCTTAATGCAGTCCGTCCAGCGTTAAAAAGTTGCCAATTTTCAGTTTCCAAAGCCCGCGAAATTTCTGGGAAATTTTCTGGTTTAAGTGGTTTGGCAAATAAAAATTTAATAGTACAAAAAGCCTGCCAAGCCATTTTGACAGTGAAATTTGGTCCAAGCTGATTAGAAATAAATTTTTTCACAGTTGGATTATAACTTTTAATAAAAATCTGTCATTAAGAGAAAATTTCGCGGGATTTTTTTGACCATTTTTAAAAATTTCGCGAGAATTATCCTGATTTGAATTAAATTTTTTCTAAAATGTTAACAAAACCACTCTGGATTACTAATTTCAAAAATTATGAACAATCAACTGGTGAAAATGCTGTAAAACTCGCGAAAATTCATCAAAAAGTAGCTCAAGAAACGGGAGCCTCAATAGCAATAGCGGTTTCACCGCTAGATATTTATCGCGTTTCACAGGAAGTTTCTATTCCAGTTTTTTCACAACATGTTGATTTGGCAGATTACGGAAAGTATACTGGGCACATTTTACCAGCTTTAATAAGAAAATCTGGGGCAGTTGGGACTTTAATTAATCATTCAGAGAAACGGATTGATAAAGAAATCTTGAAAAATACTTTAGCTTTATCACAAAAATCAAGTTTAATTCGGATAGTTTGTGCTGAAAATCCAGATGAAGTAGAAGAATTTGCAGAATTTGATCCAGATTTTATAGCTTTTGAACCACCAGAGCTCATTGGTTCAACAGGTGCTTCAGTGTCTTCTGAGAACCCAGAATCAATTGTTGAATCAGTTAAAAAATCTCGCGGGATTCCACTTTTAGTTGGAGCAGGAATTAATTCGATTTCTGATGTTAAAACTGCTTTAAAATTAGGAGCACAAGGATTTCTTGTCGCTACAGCAATTGTTAAAGCTAAAGATCCAGAAAAAGCATTGCGAGAGTTTGTTGAAGTATTTTAACTTTTTAAATCTACTAAAATTCCGCGAAAATTTAATATATTTCAAGGTTTTCTTGATGACGTAGGATATTAATGTTTTCGACTTTTACAGGTAAATCTTCAGCCAATAAAAATTCCAAAATTTGATTGGTTTTTAAAAATAATTCAGAACTAGCTGCGGAATTTTTCGCGGAAATTGAGAGCTGACCAGCAACAAATTTTTGAGGTTCCCAAAAATCAACATATTCCGGGAAATTTTTCGCGATAATTTGGCGAGTTTTTTCGCAGACCAAAGAAGCTACGGCGTGCTTATCCAGCTTATATTTTTTAGCTGCTAAAAACAAAAAATCTTTGGCTAAACGAAATCCCATTATCTTTGTTTAAAAATAGCTTGTAAAATTGAGTAATCGCTAAAAGTCTTGCGGGCAAACGAAATATTACGAAATTTTTTCCAAAATCCCGCGAAATTTAAACTTGTTTCTTCATCATTATTTAAATCCCGCGAAATTTTTTTAAGTTTAGCTAATTTGTTGGTGTTAACAAAGCCATAACTTTCTGAAGCGGGAAATTTAAACAAAACGCTTTCCCGAAAATCTTCATTTTGAGTGAGATTTATTTTTTCTGTGAAAGCAGAGAAAGCATCTTTAACTCCTTGTTCGTGGTTGGAGAAAACTAAGAAATTATTAATAAATCCGTAAGAAAATTTTTGTTGTGGTAAAGCGCTTTCATCATTAGTTTCAGTTTCGGCAGTAAAGTATTTCCAAGAATTCGCGGAATTTTCAACTATCTTAATTTCATCTGGATCGGCTAAAACTAGTTCTTGACGGATTGTTCCGTCAGGAAGTTTTTTTTCAGCGATTTTTGTTGAATATAGTTGTTGAGCATCTTTGATTATTTTTTGAAGTAATTCATTATTTTCAGCGCTTGTCCCCTCAGCAAATTTTGTAATTAAAGTAAAATAAGTAAAAGGTTCTGCGGAATCTTCCGCGAAATTAAAGATTAAAGCATATTGTCCGTGAGTTTTTTCCAAAAAGTCAGTTTGAAAATCAAAATTTTCACCAAGTAGTTTCTTGAATTCCGCGCGCAAAATTCCTTCAAAAATTAGAGCTAGCTGAGGATTTGTTTTTTGTAAGAAAGATTTAGTATGCTGATATTTAGCTGGTAAATCATAGCCGTTCATGAAAAACAGAACATCTTGTGGCGCATATTTGGCTAGTTCAGGAATAATTTCTTTGGGAGTTTTCTTCAATAAATTTTTGGAAAAAACCCCTTTAGTTGTTAAAAACTTGGAACTTAAATTTAAGCCGTCTTTTTCAACAGCTAAAGTTATTCCACCAGCGGGAATGGTATTTGATAAAGCTTTTAGAAACGGATTTTTTTCTAGAAGAGATGACTTTGCTAACTCTACAAAATCAGCATACCCAAAAATTTCGCGGGATTTCGGTAAATCTTCACTAATTTTAGAAAAGTTTGTATTTTGAGTAAGTTTTGGATTTTTGCTTAAAATTTCTTGCATTGTTTTTTCAGAACTAGCAGTAATTAACCAGCCATCTTTTAAAACAAAACTTATTTCAGAAGAAAATTGTGGTGAGTAAACAGAAAATCCCGCGAAATTTTTTTCTGATAATTTTTCCTCAGGGACTAAAAACTTTTTCATAAATCTTTGAGCTTCTTTACGGTCTCGATATTTAGCAGCAAAAATAAATTTGTTATCAGGAAGCCAAGCTACAGCTGCTTTTTTCCCCAACCAGGGAATCAAAGCATCACTACTTATATTTGGTAAATTTTTCGCGAGAATTTCATCAATAATCAAGGGAAAATCAAATTTGTTTAGTTTTTCTAAATTCAACTTATCAGTCTTAAACTCAGTGAAAATTATGGTATTTTTTGGTAAAAAATCACTAGCACTAGAACTAGGGTTTATCCAAAAATTATAAACCATCCCCAAAAATCCAATCAGAAATAAGAAAGCTCCGGTAGAGAAAATTATTTTATTACGGTTGTTTTTTAAATGTTTCATCAAGTTTTTTTAAGGCGAACTAGTCTTAACTTTTTTCTTATGAAAAATCAAGTAGACTTTAGGGAAACAAACAAAAATTTCGCGGGATTTTTTCTAAATAAAAAACCACTCAATTGAGTGATTTTAACTTGCTTTCTTTCTGGTCGGGGTGAGAGGACTCGAACCTCCGGCCTCATGGTCCCAAACCACGCACTCTAGCCAACTGAGCTACACCCCGATTTGTGAAAGCTTACGGATTTTAAATCCCGCGAAAAAAAAGTCAATTTTCTTTACTAAATATATTTTAATCTGTTGACTCTCTCTTTTTGGAACTATTTGATAGAGTGAGATGCTCGGAATTTTTCCTAAACCTGTTCGACGGAGCGCGAGCGT
>CAZMOH010000021.1:0-12559 GCA_964567875.1 uncultured Candidatus Peribacteria bacterium
AACTATAAATTACTTTTTAAAAAAACAAAATACAAAAAATAAAATCCGCGAAATTAGCTTTAAATAAAGAGTTTTATGTTTTAAAAAACTGTCGAAAAATTTTTACAACAGTTGCCTTTTGGAGTACAATTTAGATGATTTTCTGAACAAATTAGAATTACTTTAAAAAAATGATTGAACAAAAACTCCAATTTCTCGGACTTCTACCTGAAGAAATAAAAATTTATCTAACCCTTTTAAAATACGGAACTTCCAGCGTAGCTGGGATTTCCCGGATTACAAAAATCGGACGAGTAAATTGCTATCATTATATCGAAAAACTCTTGGCAAAAGGATTAATCACCCAATCCCAAAAATCAAAAGTGAAACATTTCACCGCAGAAAACCCGCGAATTTTTATCAATAAAGAACAAGAAAAACTAAATATCGCGACTGATTTAATTCCTGAACTTTTAGCAATATCATCAACAAGTGGGGAAAAACCAAAAATTCAAATTTTTGAAGGTTGGGATGGAGTTCGAAATATTTTTCATAAAATGGTAGAGGCAGAATCCCGCGAAATTGTGAGTTTTTCTAATTTTGACAAACTTTCGGAACTTCTCCCTGATTTTTTACCAGAACATTTTGAAAAACGCCTGGAAAAAGGAATCAAAACGCGATTTATTTCGCCGTGGACAGAGACGGCAGAAAAATTTCGCGGGAATTTTTTCCCTGCTGATATGGATCGGAAATTACTAGAAACTTTTTTAATTCACCAAAATGAGTTTTATTTTGATTCGGAAATCACTATTTTCGCGGGATTTGTCGCGATTATTAATTTAAATAAAAAAAATCCAGTTGGAGTAGTTATCGAAAATCCTGAAATCTACCGAACCCAAAAAACTATTTTTGATTTAGCTTGGCTTGGAGCAACAAGTTTTATTTCACAGTAAAAATAAGTTCAAAATTTTGCAGGAAATTTGTAAATTATAAAAAAATTGCTAAAATTCGCGGGAATTTAAGAAAAAAAATGAAAAAAATTGCACCCAAAAATATCCAACCTCCAGTTAATCCATTTCTTATTCTATTTATAATTGCTCTTGTCGGTGCCTTAGGGACTTTATTTCTGAAACCAGATTTGTCTTTTTTGAAAAACAAAACCACAGAAATTTCCTTAACTGAACTTATTCAAAAATACGATAAAAACGATTTAAAGGAAATTGTTATTGAAGGAAATAAAATAACTGCAGAGGATTTTCAAGGCCAAAAATATAAGACTTTTAAAGAAACTTATGCTACAGTAGCTGATTTAAAGTTAAATAATCCCGCGAAAAAAACAAAAGTAGAAATTGTTGATACCTCGGGAGAAAAAATGTGGGAAAATATTCTACTTGGAATTGGTCCCGTAATTTTATTAGTTTTTTTGTTTATGTTTTTGTTTCGGCGAGCCGGCGCTGGTGGCGAAGGTGGACCTTTTGGGTTTGGAAAATCAAAAGCCAAAATTTATGATCCTAAAATGCATAAAACAAAATTTTCCGAAGTGGCGGGAATTGAGGAAGCTAAAGAGGAAGTTTTAGAGATTGTTGATTTTTTAAAAAACCCGCGAAAATATCAAGCCATGGGAGCTAAAATTCCTAAAGGAGTTCTACTTGTTGGAGCACCAGGAACAGGAAAAACTCTTTTAGCTCGAGCTATCGCTGGTGAAGCAAATGTGCCATTCTTCACTGTTTCTGGTTCAGAATTTGTAGAAATGTTTGTGGGAGTAGGAGCTTCTCGAGTTCGTGATTTATTTAAAACAGCCAAAAGAAATGCCCCAGCTATTATTTTTATTGATGAAATTGATGCTATTGGAAAACAACGTGGAAGCGGTTCTGGAGGAGGACACGATGAACGAGAACAAACTCTAAATCAGATTCTAACAGAAATGGATGGATTTCAACCTGGTTCAGCGGTTATAGTTTTAGCAGCAACAAATAGGCCTGATGTTTTAGATAAAGCTTTATTACGACCAGGACGATTTGACCGACGCGTTCATATTGATATGCCCGACATGAATTCCCGCGAAAAAATACTAAACATTCATGCTCAAAACAAGCATCTTTCACAAGATGTTGATTTGAAAAAAATTGCTAGTAAAACGGTTGGTTTTTCGGGAGCGGAACTAGAAAATGTAATGAACGAGGCTGCCATCGCCGCTGTAAAAAACAGAAAAAAATCTATTTCGCAGGAAAATTTAGAAAACGCTGTTGAAAAGATTGCTATGGGAATGGCTCGAAAATCACGAAAAATAAACGAAAAAGAACTTCAAATTATTGCTCATCACGAAGTTGGTCATGCTTTGGCTGGACATTTCACCGAAAACTGCGAACCAGTTCATAAAATTTCTATAATCTCGCGGGGAAGTGCCTTGGGAGTAACTTGGTTTTTACCAGAAGAAGATACTTATCTAAATTCTGAACAAAAAATGTTTGATGAAATGGTTTCCTTGCATGGTGGACGAATCGCAGAAAAGATAATTTTTGGACAAACGACAACTGGCGCTAGTAATGACTTGGAAAGAATTACTAAAATTGCACGAGCAATGGTTATGACCTATGGAATGGGTGGTAAAGATTTAGGTCCAGTTGTTTTTGCAGAAAAAACTCGCGGATTTGCTGGTTTAGAGTTTCATGAAAAGGAATACTCCGAAGAAACCGCGAAAAAAATAGACCAAGCTGTTAAAAACTTAGTTGAGAAAACTGAAAAAGAAGCGGAACGAATTTTGAAAAAATACGAGGAATTATTACGTAAAATAGCGAAAGATCTTCTAGAAAAAGAAACACTATCTCGAGAAGAGTTCCTAGCTTATTTTGAATAAAATCCCGCGAAATTTTTGCTTTCAAAACAGTTTTTGCATAGTATAATTAATGAATGATGGATAAAATTTATAAATTTTTAATAATTTTTTCTTTAGGGATTTTTTTCGCGGAATTTACCAATGCCCAAAACCCAATTCACCCGCCTTTAAATCTAGTATTTGACGATCAAATTTATAAACTAAATTTCGAAGTAAACAAAAATATCATAACAAAAATCCCGCGATATTTTTTAGTAATTGGAGAAAAAGAAATACCTATTGATTTAGAAAATGAACTTTTACCACAAAAAAATAGCGGGGAAAACCTAGTTAATATAAAAACCACTTTTAATGAAAAAATTTCGCGGGAATATTTGAAAAAACTTTTTAATGAAATTTCTGGATTTGAAGCGGGACACGAAGACATTATCCGAATTAATCGTGATAAAAATGGCAAAATACAATTTAGTGGAACTCCCAAATCAGTTTATGACATTAATTTTGATAAATTTTATTATTTAGTAAATCAAGCTTTTTTAAAAAAAGCTAAATATGTCAGAATTCCCGCGAAAAAAAGATTTACCAAAGTACAAGTTTTAGATAAAAAACTTCAAAAACAAGGAATTAAAGAAATTATTACTATCGGAGAATCAAATTTCGCGGGATCTTCCTGGGCGAGAATGAAAAATATTCAGACTGCTGCCAAGCTTTATAACGGGATAATTGTCCCCAAAGGGCAAATTTTTTCTTTTAATGATATTTTACAAGATGTTTCCAAAGAACGTGGTTTTGTTGAAGAATTAGTTATCAAAGGCAATAAGACAGAGAAAGAATATGGCGGTGGAGTTTGCCAAGTTTCTACAACAGCCTTCCGTGCGGCTTTTTTTGGAGGGTTAGAAATTAAAAGACGACGAAGTCATTCTTATGCTGTTCCTTATTACAAACCTTATGGACTAGATGCAACAATTTATCTTGATGTCCAAGATTTTAGGTTTAAAAATGACACTGCTGGAGATTTATTAATCCAAACTATTTTTGATAAAGACGAAAAAAACCTAAAATTTATATTCTATGGCACAAAAGATAATCGCCAAGTAGAAATTCATGGACCTTACATCTCTAATTACCAAAAAGCACCCAATCCAATTATTGAAAAAACTGACCAATTGCCTGTTGGAGAACGTTATATGACTTCTTATGCTCATGATGGATTTAATGCTCGTTGGAAAAGAATAGTTACCAAAAATAAAGAAAAAGAAGTCTATATTTTAAATTCAGAGTATCGCCCCTGGCCTGCTAGAATTTTGGAAGGAGTTCCTAGTAAAGAATTAAATAAAAAAATAAATTAAAAAATTATCTCTATTTCTTTCACATTTCCTTGGTAATAGTTATAATTCCCGCGAAATTTTAACAAACAAAACATGAAAATTACAACTCAACTCAAAATTGAAAAAACAGACGCTCTTTTTGTTTTTCTTTATGAAAAAACTGGACAAAATACTTTAAAAAAACAGTTTGGGAAAATTCTAAGCGAAAAGGTTATTAAAGAAATTTTAAAAAGACTTAAAGATCAAGATTTTAAAGGCGAATTTGGGGAAAGTTTACAAATTTTTGTTGATCGAAATCCCGCGAAAAAAATATTTTTGCTTGGTTTAGGAGATGGCAAAAAAGAATTATATATAAAAAAAATAGCTGGAAGTGCTATAAAAATCGGGAAAAAAATAAAATCCCGCGAAATTTCCTTTCTTTTACCGGAAAAAATAGAAATTAATAAAGTAATTCTTGGTGCTATTGGTGGAAATTACGAATTTAAGATTGGAAATACTAAAGAACAATTTATGGTTGAGAAATTAAATTTAATTAGCACCCAAAAAATAGATAAAACTAAAATTTCGCGAGATTTAGCTCTTGCGGAAGCTATTAATAAAACACGAGAATTAGTTAATTTGCCACCAAATATTTTGACAACTAAAGAAATGGTTGAGCAGGCCAAAAAACTCGCGAAAAAATACAAAAACTTAAAAATTACAATTTTTGATCAAAAAAAACTAGAGAAACTAAAGATGGGAGGAATATTAGCTGTTGGAAAGGGGTCAGATGAAGACAGTTTTATGGTGATTTTGGAATACACTGGAAATAAAAAATCTCATGAAAAAATTGCTCTTGTTGGAAAAGGAGTTTGTTTTGATTCTGGTGGATATAATTTAAAACCAACTGCTCACATCAGCACTATGAAAATGGATATGGGAGGAGCTGGAACTGTTTTGGGAATTATGCAATATTTGGCTGAGACAAATTTCGCTGGAAATGTTGTAGGAGTTCTCGGATTAGTAGAAAACATGATTAATGGAAAAGCTTATCGTCCTGATGATATTATTACAATGTACAACGGACAAACTTGTTTAATTACCAATACTGATGCTGAAGGACGACTTGTACTGGCTGACTGCCTAAGTTATGTGACAGAGAAATATAAACCCGTAAAAGTTTTTGATTTTGCAACTTTAACTGGGGCCGTTATTGCTGCTTTGGGAAATAATATAACTGGAATTATGGGAAATAACGAAAAAATAATTAAGGACATCAAAAATTCCGCGAAAAAAACTGAAGAACTTGTTTGGGAATTACCAATAACAGCTGAATTTCGTGAAAAAATTAAAGAAAAACAGGCTGATATCCAAAACTGGACTGCTGGTGTCAGTGCTGGTAGTTCCATGGCGGGAGCTTTTTTAGAAAATTTCGTCCGCGAAACTCCATGGTGTCACTTTGATATTGCGGGAACTGCTTGGACTAAAGAAGGAACTGAATACTGCCCCAAAGGCGGAACTGGTGCCATGGTAGAGACAGTCTGTGATTATCTAGAAAGATAATTTCGCGAGATTTTTAAAAATTAAAGTGGAGCTTGGTAATCAGAACTCAAAAAATGTAGATGAACATGTGGAACAATTTGTCCTCCATCCTCTCCAACATTCATATGTAATTTATAACCAGTCATATTTAATTTTTGAGCAATCTTCTTAGCTGCTAAAAAAAGCTCTCCAAATTCCGCTAAATTTTTATTATCAACTTCTAAAGCGGTCTTATATTCTTTTTTAGGAATAATTAAAATATGAGTTTTAGCTTTAGGAGCAATGTCATAAAAAGCTAAAACACGATCCGTTTCATA
Organism: uncultured Candidatus Peribacteria bacterium; assembly: GCA_964567875.1. Classification (GTDB taxonomy): domain Bacteria; phylum Patescibacteriota; class Gracilibacteria; order UBA4473; family UBA4473; genus JALVIB01. Next base: position 5,982 of record CAZMOH010000021.1, read on the forward strand.
AACTTTTTTACAAGGGATTTCCCCGGTAATAATTTTCGCGAAAATATTTTCTTCCATAAAAGCCATTTTTATTACTTGAAACAACAGTTAAATTATAAAAAATATAATTAAGAAAACAAAAAAAATCGCCGTAGCGATTTTTTATTTAAAGATAATGGAAAAACTATTTTCCACATCCGCATCCACCACATTTTCCTCCGTCCATTTTGTATTGGGGTTAAAAAATAAATACATTCAAATTATATTTGAAAGAAAAAGATATGTCAAAATGTCGAAATGTTTTAAATATTACAAAAATTCAGAAGGGACAAATAAATAAATTTTTGTTAAAATATTTCTGATGAAAACAAGCGAAATTTCCCGCGAAATTATTTATGGAAAAGCTTTAAAACTTCTCGGACGACGAGAATATTCTGTTTGGGGATTAACAAAAAAATTACAAGAAAAATTTCCTTTAAATTTCGCGGAAATTTCTGATGTAATAAAAGAATTGGTTGAAAAGAAATGGCTTTCTGACGAAAGATTTTGTGAATATTTGGTTAGAGAAAAAACTCAACACTCTGGCTGGGGAGAGATAAAAATAATTATGAAATTAAATGAACACAAAATTGATACAAAAATCATAAAAAAAAATATCGCGAAATTTTTTCCTAAAAATATACAAATAGAAAAAGGGAAAAAACTTGCTCAAGAAAAATTAGAAAAACTCAGATCAAGTAAAAAAGAAATATCTAATTATGATTTACAACAAAAGGTTAGGAATTTTTTAATTTCCCGTGGCTTTCCTTTTGAGATCATTGATGAAATATTGTAATCTCAAAATTTCACGTAATTTTAATTATTTAGATAATTAGCACCATACAATTGATTTAAAACAAAATAGCGCCTTTCAGCAGAATATTTAATTAGTAATTCCAAAACATCTACTCCAAAAAAACCTTCTATTAAAAACTCTTCTAATATCATTTTAATATTAAAATCTGACAAATTTTGATGTTTATAAATACCTATCAGAGAATTTATTCTATTTAAATAAATATAACTCATTTCTCTAATTTTATTTAGAGAAAGTCCTGATGAATAAGTATAATCTTTTTTAATTTCTAAAATATCTATTTGCAATTCTCTAATAAGTTCATGACAATATTTTCCTTCTTTCATCGCTTAGAATATAAAAGAAAAAAATAAAATGTCAAAAAAATAACTTTGGCAAAATTATTTTTTAGAGTAAAATTTCCGCGAAATTTAACTTTTTAAAAATGGGATTATTTGGACAAGCTCGTGATATGTATAAACTTCAAAAAGAAGCTAAACGCATTAAAAAAGAATTAGAAAAAATTCATATTTTCGCGGAATCTGATGGGATAAAAATAACCGTCAATGGTGCTCAAAGCTTGGTTAAAGTAGAAATAATAGACGAAGCCGTTTTGAGTGATCCAAGAAAAGTAGAAAAAGCGATAATGGATGCAGCCAATCGGGCTATGAAAAAATCACAGCAGGTTTCTGCTGAAAAAATGAAAGCTCTGATGGGCGGAATGCCGGGCATGAGTTAAAATCCCGCGAAATTATGAGAAAATTTATTATTTTTATTTTAATAGTTCTAGGAATTTATTTTGGAGCAAGATTTTATTTAGCTTTCACTCGCCCAAATTCTGAACACAATACTCGTGTTCAAATAACAATTAATAAAGGCGAGAACTTAAAAACAATTGCTAGAAAATTAGCAGAAAAAAATCTAATAACAGATAGTTTAGCTTTCCAAGTTTTTTCTAGATGGAATAATTTCGCGGAAAAATATCAAGCTGGAGATTATATAATCCCTAGTAATTTAACTTTTCGTGAACTAGCGGAAGATTACTTATTACACGGAAAATCCCGCGAAATTAAGGTTACTATCCCAGAAGGGAGTACTATTAAACAAATTGACGCAATTCTTGCTAAAAAATTATTAATTAAACCAGGTGATTTTGAAAAATGCACCAATTTTTGTGATTTAGGATTTCGAATTGATTCCTTGGAAGGTTATTTATTTCCTAGTACTTATTACGAAGATTCTAAAAAATTTTCGAGTAAAAAATTTATACAAAGACTTTATAACACTTTTCAACAGCAGATAAAACCTTATCGAAAAAATATCGCGGAATCTGGCCACACTTTAAATGAAATTGTGATTGTTGCTTCTATGATAGAGCGAGAAGCTTTTGGAGATAGTGAAGCAGAAAAAGCGATGATTGCTGATATAATTTGGCGAAGATTAGCGGAAGGAATTCCGCTGGGAATTGATGCCACAACTCGTTATGAATTGAATGACTGGAAACGTCCACTTTACAATGAAGATTTCGCGAAAAATTCTCCTTATAATACTCGTAAAAAACGAGGACTTCCTCCAACAGCTATTTCCAATCCTGGAATTGATTCACTTAAAGCCGCTATTTTCCCGCGAAAAAATAATTATTACTATTATTTACACGGAATAGATGGGAAAATCCATTTTGGTAAAACCTTGGAAGAACACAATCGAAATAAATATAATTTTTTATAAAATATGAATCACCTATTATTATCAGCAGTTTTTTTACAAAAAACATTTGCTTATTCCCCTCGGGAGGTCTCCTTTCGTCCACAAATAGATTTAAATCAGACTTTAAAAGAACGTAATCGTGATTTTTTTCGACAATTAGCTCGCCCCAGACAGATTGCCAAAAAAGTTTTTGAAAAATCAAAAACTTCGCGGGATTTACGGAGCAATAAAATATTGAACAAATACAATACTCAAAAAACAACTCTAATAATCGCGCCTCATCCTGATGATGAAATTTTAGGAACTACTAATTTGATTAAGAAAAAACTAAAATCCCGCGAAAAAATTAAAATTATTTATCTAACTAACGGTGATGCCCTTGACCCCAAAGATCCGCAAAAATCACAGCATTATGGATTTTATCGTTTACAAGAATCTCGTCGAGCAACCCGCCGTTTAGGTTTAACTCAAAATGATCTTTATTTTTTAGGATTTCCTGATGCTTATTCTGATAAATTACCTGATGAAAATAGTATTAAAAGCAAATTCACAAAACGTGATAAAACTTACCGCACTAGTTATTTCCCTAATTTAAAATATTCGCGGGCTTCTTTGAAAAACGCTTTAAAAAAATTACTTAATCAAATAAAGCCCACTGAAATTTATTTTACTAGCGAAGATGATAACAATGTTGACCATTCAGCCGTAAAGAAACTTTTACCTCCAAATCCCGCGAAAAAATTTACCTACAAAATTCATCATACTGAATGTGAAAATGAAATTTGTCCTTGCAATCAAGAGGTTGACCTGGAAAAACTAAATCTAATCCGTATTTTTAAATCCCAACGTTTTACTCCGCATCACGAAAAATTCCTTGATCAATTCGCTTGTCAAAAAGAAGTTTTTACTGAAATTCAGTAAAATTTCGCGGGATTTTTAGATAATATGTAAAATAAACAAGATGAAGAAAAAAGTTTTACTAGTTGGAAATTTTGGATCGCGGAATGTTGGTGATGAAATAATTCTATGGACAGCTTTACAAAAATATCCTGAAGCAGTCGTCATGACAGCTGATGAAAATTTTTCTCGAAGATTCTTGCAAATTTCTATCCCTGACAAGGAGGCGCGAAAAGGGATTAAGAACTCAGAATTAACAAATTCACCCACTTTTATTCCCCCATTTCCAACAGGTCTGCGCAGTTTTTTAAAATTTATATTTAGGAAAAAATCCCGCGAAATTTACAAAAAACTAGAAATAGAAAAAATTATTTTCCCTGGTGGCGGACTTTTGGCTATAAAGTTAAGGGCTTACTTCATTTGGGGAGTTATTGTCTGGTGGTTACGAAAATATTTTCCTAAAGCGGAAATTATTTTTGAACACCAAGGCGTTGACAAAATCAACTGTCCAGTTAAAAAAGCAGTTATAAAGTATGTTTCTAAGAATTTGAGTAAAATAAGTGTTCGAGATAAAATTTCGCGGGATTTTCTACAATCTTTGCACATAAAATCTGTGGAAGACAATGATAGAGTTGAAAAATTCTTAAATTCGGCCGAATTCAAATCTTTTGACACAACTACTAAATCTCGGAAAAATCTAGTCCTAATTAACGCCTGTCGTGAAAATCCCGCGAAATTTTCTGATTTATGCACACCAAAAAATTTACCCCAAGGGACTTCAGCTGTTTTCGTTTGTTTTGATCCGAATGATGCTAAATATGTTCCGCAGGGCTTTAAAGGAAAAATTATTTTTCCAGAAAATGTTGAAGAAACTTTTAAACTTTTTCAAAAAGCCCGAATGGCAATCGGACAACGCTTACATTTTTTAATCTTAGCCAACCACTTTTGCGGTTTTGAAAAAACTTTCGTTCTTGGAGAACCTTATTCTCAAAAAGTTAAAAATTTCGCGGAAAAATACGGAATTAAGGTAAAACCTTTTTAAAACTTTCAACCAAGTAATCACGATTAGTTTCAGAAATTCCCGCGAAATTTATCCGACCAGAATCTAGTAAATAAATTCCGTATTTTTCACGGAGTTCTTTAATTTGTTGAGTTGAAAGTTGTAAAACGCCAAACATTCCTCGACAATCCCGTAAATAATCTAGTTTCCCTGATAAAGAATTTAGTAAAAAATCTCGGCGCTGATCAATACTTTCTCGCATTGCCGAAAGCTCTTTTAGCCAGTTGGGAAAATTATTTTGGAAAATATCTTTCATCACCATTGCTCCAAAAGCAGGTGGATTAGAAATTGTAGTACGAATATCTACTTGTAAATGTGATTCTAAAATTTCGCGGGATTTTGGAGAACTTGCTTTTATAAATAAAGCTCCGCAACGATGACGATATAAACAAGCGTTTTTTGAAAAACTAACTGCTAAAGCAACATTTTCTATTTCTAAAAAAGCCGTTTTTACAAACTCTAAATCCCGCGAAATTTCCAAACCAAGTCCCAAATAAGCGGCATCTATTAAAACTTGAATACTATTTTTATTCAAAATTGGAATAATTTCACGAAGTTGCTCAAATGATAAATTTTTTCCAGTTTGGTTATGTGGCTGTCCTCCTTGTAAGACTAAAACTGTTTTTCGCGGATTTTCTAAATTTTTAATAAGTGACAAATATTCGTCAAAATTAACTTCTCCCTCTGGTGTTAAATGAGGAAATTTAATTATTTTTTTATGAGCTAGAATCGCTTCATAATTTCCCCAAGTTGGGGTTGGTAAAATATAGTTTTCCACTCCCCTTTTTTTCATTAAGTTCCCAAAAAGTTTACAAGCATGTGTCCCCCCAACCGTTTGCACTTGGGCAATTTCCCGCGAAATTTTGCCAAAAATAAACTTTTGCACTAAATCCAGAAACTCTGTATCTCCTTGCATACTTGTGTAATTAAAATTTGAAGTATCTATATTACGAGATGCTTGTTGCACACTTGGCATAACATAAGGAAGTCCTTTCTCGTCAGCATAAATACCAATTCCTAAATTTATTTTTCGCGGGTTTTTATCTCGTCGAAATTCATTTAAACGAACAAAGATCGGATCCAACGGAAGCGCCTGTAGTTTTTTCATTTTAAAAAAATTCCTCCATACTATACAATACTTGCAAATGAAAATCTACACTTTGGGACCAGATAAAAGTTTTAGTTTTTTAGGTGCTACTAAATTTTTGAAAGATAAAAACAATCTTCCTTCCTTTTTGAAAAAAAAATCCCAGGAATTTGAAATTTGTTTGCAAAACTCTTTTTCTGAAATTTGGGAGAATTTTGGGAAAAATCCCGCGAATTTAGCCATAATACCTATTGAAAATACTTCTTCAAGCAGTGTTCACGAAAACATTGATATAATTTTTGATTTTACAGAGATTAAAATTTTCGCGGAATTTTTTTTACAAATTAATCTACATTTAATTGGCTTAGAGGGAACTGATAAAAATAATATCAAAACAATTTATTCTCATCCCAAAGCTCTTGAGCAATGTAAAAAAGTTTTAAAAAGTTTCGCGGGAAAAATAATTAAAACAAATAGTACTAGTCAAGCCGCAAAAATTGTTCGTGAAAATAATGATAGACAATCAGCTTTTATTGGAGGTAAGTATTTAGTTGATGACAATATGGAAATTATTAGCCAAAACATTGCTAATCAAAAACACAATTTTACTAGGTTTGTTTTAGTTGGACAAAATAATGATGGACAAATATTGAAAATCCCGCGAAAAAAAGGCAACAAAGCCACTCTTATTTTTGAAACAAAACATGAGGCTGGCGCTTTGGCTAAAATTCTAACCACAATTGCTCATCTTGATGGAAATTTATTGAAAATTGAATCCCGCCCCATTCCAGAGAAACCACACAATTATTCTTTTTGGATTGACATTGATTTAGCAGGAACTCCCGAAAATTTATTGGAAATTCTCGCGAAAAATTTGCATTTCTTACGCGTAGTTGGAGTTTATGAGAAAGGAAAAACTTTTTTTATTTAATCTCTAATAAAAATCCCGTGAAAAAATAAATTTGACAAATCTTTATAAACATTTAACCTGCGAACGAATGAGAAATCAATTT
>CAZMOH010000022.1:0-1484 GCA_964567875.1 uncultured Candidatus Peribacteria bacterium
AAAACTAAGCAAATGTCTGACCAAAAACTATCATTTACAAATAAACTCTGGAAATTTCGCGAGGAAAAAATCAAAACTCTGGAAAATTTACAAGAATCAATTTTGGCCGACTTGGGGTTAGGAAATCCCGCGAAAATTCAACAATTTATCAACCCATCTTTGCAGGATTTAAGAGATCCGTTTGCTATAAAGAATATGGATATCGCCGTAAAACGAACAATTCAGGCGATAAAAAATGGGGAACGTATTATGGTTTCTGGGGATTTTGACGCAGACGGAATCACCGCAACCGTTGTGCTTGTTTCTGTTTTACAAGAATGTGGAGCCGAAGTATCGTATTTTATTCCAGATAGAACTAATGATAGCCATGGTTTACAAAAAAGATTTTTTGATAATTTCGCGGAAAAAAATGTGAAGTTAGTAATTACCTGTGATTGCGCCACTAATGATGCTGAAGCAATTAGTTATGGAAAATCTTTAGGTGTGGAAACAATCGTAACTGACCACCACCAAATGGATCTAGCGAGATTCCCAAAAGATGCAGTGGCTGTTGTTAACTGTCAAACTTCAAAGAACATAGAAGAAAAAAGTCTATCTGGATCAGCTATGGCGTTGAAATTTGCTATGGCATTAGCGAGTACCTTTTTTGAACAAGAACAAAAAAAGATTACAAAAATAATTGATCCACTCTTTGAAATTGCTACAATTGGAATAATTTCTGATTGCGTAAAATTAATAGGAGACAACCGAATTATTGCAAAGTATGGTTTAGCTAAAATGTCGCGGACTTCTTGGGATGGTTTAAAGCTTCTTTTAGAGAAATTAAAAATTAAAGAAGTTGATGAAGAAAGTATTGGTTTTGCCATTGCTCCACACCTAAATGCTGCTTCACGATTGGGAGATGTAATGATAGCACTTCAACTTTTCCTAGGAAATCCCGCGAAAAATCCCGAACGAGTTGAGTATCTCGTAAATTTAAATCGTGAACGACGTATTCAAACGGATTTGGTAGTAAAATCTGCCGAAAAACAAATACGGAAAGGAGCTGCTTGTCAGTTTTTTTTCGCGGAAAATTGGCCACAAGGAATTCTAGGATTAGCGGCCTCTAATTTTGTTGAAAAATTAAATGTCCCCATCGTTGTCGGAACAATCCGACAAATTGACGGAATGCTTAGCACTTCTTGTCGGGCTCCAGCTGGATATTCGATAATCAATGGTTTAGAAAATTCCGCGAAATTTTTAGAAAGTTTTGGAGGACACGCCGGAGCTGCTGGGTTCATTGCTAAAAGAGAAAATCTAGTAAAAATTCGCGAGAATTTAAATAAATATTTTGAAAAACAAGAGAGAGTTCAGCCGTTTTTACAAGCTGAATGTTTTATAAATCCAGAAATTTTAAATGAAGAATTAGTGGAGTTTCTAAAATTTTTAGCCCCTTTCGGAGAAGGAAATCCCGCGAAAATTTTCGGAATTGAAAACATTAAAAT
>CAZMOH010000022.1:1584-12183 GCA_964567875.1 uncultured Candidatus Peribacteria bacterium
GCTTTTTTCGCGGAAAATTTTTTAGAAAAAATAAAAATTGGTACTGAAATTGATATTTTAGTTTCTGTTAGCGAAAATGAATGGCGCGGTAAAACTTCTGTACAGTTAAAGTTAGTTGATGCTAGAAAGAGTTGAAATTTCGCGAAATTTACTGTATAATTCAATGATTTTATAAAAAAATAAATATGAAAAAGTTATTAATTGGAATTTTCGCAGGATTTTCTTTAACTTCATTATTCTTTATTACTACAATATTTGCAGACACTATCGATTGCAGCCTGCAAGCTCCTGAAAGTTGTTATTCAGAGCCAATTAATGGAACTATTCAAAGTTTAAAGAATCCTCAACCATCACATTGTATAAATAATGGCTGGGCAATAGAACTCCCCAATGATGTCTACCAAAGATTAGAGGAAAATGGAGATTCCGCAGGGATTACTCAATATCGAGCAAGCGTCAGAGATCTTCAAAGGGTTTTCAATAAAAGTCCGTGGATAAGCTCAATAGAAAACATTGAATATTGTTCTTCAAACTCTTTAACTGATGGTAAATATGGAAATTGTACTAAAAAAGTTTTTGACGAATATTTGAAAAAAAGCTGCGAAGCCTTTGGGAAAATAATCCTAACCATAACTGATAAAAAAGATAATACAGCTTTATCTGGTGTAAAAATAACCACCACTTTACCTGAGCCTAAACAAAAAAATGATAAATATATTTTCAAAAAAGTTCCTTCTGGAATTTATGATTTTACATTTGAAAAAAATGGCTACAAAACTAAAGATATTTCTATCAATCTTACTGCTCCTAAAATTACAGAAAAATACATAAAACTAACCAAAATCCCTCCACTTCCCAAAGATGTTCGCATTCACGGAGAAGTCGTTAATTCAGAATATAAAACAATTCCTAATATTGTTATTAATATAAAAAAAGAAGGAGAAAAAAAGGGAAAATATATAAAATCAAGTGGTGTGTTTGTAATTTCAGATGATTATCCTTTTGAAAACAACGAAAAGTACACTTTTACTTTTTCAGAGAAATCTAATAAATATATTCCTGAAATAATCACCACTAATATCGACACCAAAAAAGGTCATGATTTTGGAAAAATTATTTTAAAAACAAAATGTGAAATCGGCGAATTTGATGCGGATTGTCTTTTCCCAGCTTGGGCCAGTAACTCTGATCGTAAATCAAAACGACAAGAAATTCGCGGGATTTTAGGAAAAAACAAAGATGGGGAAAATGGAGGAGATAAAACAATTCTCGATGCTATTCCTAAAATCATTGATATAATTTTAAAATTTATTTCCCCTATTGTTGTAGTCATGTTTATTTACTCTGGAGTAAAGCTAATCTATGCTGGATCTGATGAAGAAGATATCACTAGTGCCAAAAATTTCTTTATTTATTCGGGAATTGGTTTAGCGTTTATTATCATGAGTTATTCTTTGGTAAAGGTTCTATATTATTTTTTGAAATAAATAAAAATCCCGCGAAATTTTGTGTACATTTAAAAAAATGCTAATATGCTTTTGATGAAAAAGCTTTTATACGGATTTCTGTGTAGTTTATTTCTCTTTAGTGGAAATATCTTCGCAGAGACTTGGATATCTGTCCCAGATGTAATTGCTGGAAACAGTAACCAGGTTCGTGTTTCTGGTTTATACGCTAATGAAAAGATATCTGTAAAATTAATTCGTCCTAATAAAACTAAAATAGATTTACAGGCTATTTCTAATGAGTTTGGAATAAGTAGTTTTAAACTCTCTCCAATAAATATTCAACAAGCTGGTCACTACAACATCATAATTTCGCGGGATTTTGAAAACACCCCAAGTGTTAAAAATTTTACAGTCTATCCTGGTCCCGTTTCTGCTTATAAATCAGAAATAATTATTGATAAACCCTCCGTTGAAGCTGATGGTGAACAAACTTCTAGAATAAAAATAATTGCTAAAGATGCTTTTGGGAACATTATTAAAAACATTCCTGTTAAAGTAATTTCCTCACGAAATTTTGATTTTATTATTTCAGATAAAAAAACAGATTCTCAAGGGCAAGCTCAAGCTAAAATAACTTCCAAGGCAGCAGGAGTTTCTACTATTTCTGTTATTTTAGGAGACACGGTCTTATTTAATAAACCAGAAATTGTATTTTTTACAGTTAGTAAAGAACTTAAGTCAACTGGAGCAGGCGGCTGGAATATTGGGAAATTCTTAAAAGCGCAATTATTCGATGATCCGACAGAAGCAACTAATGTTGCTTATTTTTCAATTGAGGATCTACCGAGTGAAGCTAGCAAAGGAGAAAATTTAACTGCAAAAATTGTCGCCAAAGATGAAAATGGACAAACTGTTGTAAATTATACAGGAACCATTAGATTTTCTTCTTCTGATGATCGTGCTATTTTACCTAATGATTATACATTCTCTCCAGATGACCAGGGAGAGCATTCTTTTTATTTAGCAATAACTTTCGGGACAAGTGGCGAACAAACTCTTGCTGTTCATGATCTAGATGATTTTAGGATTTCTGGTGAACAGTCTGTTAATATCGCTGCTGACACAACCCCTATAGAAACTACCGATAACCCTAAATTAACCATTGATATTCCGACAAATAATAGTAGTTTTAACACTTCCCGAATTACAATTTCGGGGATATCTATTCAATGTGGAGTCGTTAAATTAGTTGATGGACAGATAACTTTAATCGATAATTTAGCGGTAGATGATTCTAATAAATATGTTTATCAAACTCCATCTCTAGCTGATGGAACTCATATTTTTCAAGCTATTTGTATGGATCAAGAAAATTTAACTTCAAATAAAGTTACTATTAACATTGATCGAACTCCACCTCAAGTTATTTCGGTTGAAACAACTCCGGCTGGTCCATTCTGCGGAAATGAAGATGCTAGAATTAAAGTCGGAGGGGAAGAGTTAGATAGTGTTAGCTGTATTTTTAATGAACAAATTATAACTCTATCTAAAACTGAAAGCGGTAATTTTGAGGCTCCTATAAAAATTCCCGCGAAAAAAGGAGATTATCCAGTGGAATGTACAGTTTCTGATTCTCTAGGAAATTCTGTAACAGAACCAAATGCTAGTGTTATATCAACTGACCCTAAAAACTGTGCTCCTGAAAAGCCAGTAGAAGATAACAACTCTAATAATGAAGAAAATGATAATATTCCGCAAAATATCCCTCCAACCGCAGTTTTAAATCTTTCAGCAAAAAGCGGTGAAAAAGAAAAAGTTACTCTCTTTTGGTCACCAGCAACTGATGATAAAGCTATAAAAAATTATAAAATAAATTTCGCGGAATGTTCACAAAAAGATAATCTAAATCAAGAGAATCAAACCCCTGATGATCGTACTCAATGGTATGTAACTCCATTAAAACCCTGTGTTAAATATTGTTTTAAGGTAATAGCTATTGATGAAGAAGGATTAAAAAGTCCTGCTAGCAATATGGCTGAAGGAACTCCTTTTTGTCCTCAACAAAATATACATCCTACTGCTCCCAAAAGCACGCCTACTTCTGGTGGAAGTTCTCTATGGGCTTCAATTATTGCCATAATAGCTGGATTTATAATGATTATAATTTCTCGTCTAAGAGAATCTTAAAATCCCGCGAAAAAAATCAATTCAAAACCTGTAAATAACAATCATCACACAAAATACGTCTATCATATTTTATAGGCCATGAAGTTTTGATTTTTTTTGTGCATTTCCCACATTGGCAGTCTCGTAGTTTCCCATTAAACGGCATCCAAGCAAAGTTTTCTTGAATCCGTCTCATGTAATAACTATTTGGCAATGGGCAACCTATTTTTCGCGAGAATTCTATATCTGATCGCAAAATCTGAAATGGCCTTTTGTATTTTTCGTCCCAAAATATTTGTTTAATCAACCATTCCTCCTTTTCTGGATCTAAATCATCTACCGAATCAGGAATATCAGTAACTGATAAATAATGATCATTCTTTCGTTCAGAATTTTCTGACAACCTAAATCCTAATTCCTCCTGTTTTTCGCGGGAAAGTGGCCAGTAAAAACTAGCCCAACTTTCATCATACGGATTTGGTGCGAAATATCCAGGAAAAAATTTACCCCAACTTCCTTCTTTTTTCATCTGTGCAATGATTTTTTCGCGGGTTTTCTTGTATTCTTCGGGAGAATATTCTTTGTTAAAAATACAGTACTTCTTGCCAACTAGTCCACAGCATCCAAAACAATTTTCACATTGAAAACAATATATTGAATAATCACAAAATCTACATTGAACCATTTGTACTCCAAATCTGACCATATAACATTTATCTTGAACCAACATCCCGCGAAAAATAAGTTCGCTAGTTTGACCATGCATATCTAAAAGAGATTTTCCTTTATAATTACGAATAAGATTAACACTGTCTTCTGATTCATTAACAAAATAACAATTTTTACATTCATTACAATTATCAGAATAATTTCCTGTTGTCTTCTCACATTTATCTAAAAATAAAGCTCTATGCCAAGTGTTTTTCTCCATCATTTGGGCAAAAAAAGTTTTTGCTTTATCATAAATTTCGCGGGATTTTAAATTCCATTGATTTTTCTTTTCTTCGTATTCTTTTTTTGATAATTGTTTGTTTCCAAAAAAATACTGTTTATTTCGTAAATTAAAACAAAACATACAATCAGAACAATTTCGGCAATCATAAAGAAAAGATGATGATGAAATTTTTCGACAATTTAGAAGATATTTTGAATCAAATATTTCCCGCGAATTTACACAATCTAAAGATAATTCATAATTAAACCCAAAAACACAAAAATTTGAATCACTAGATCCTAAAACACGATAACAATATCTCAAATCTTCATCTTTTACTCCAGAATGACAAAGATAACAATTCTTAGAATACCACCAATCATCTGTATATTCGCAATTTTCATTTCCAACTCCTGTGTTATGCGGAATTGGACATTTTTGGAAAAGTTCCCAAGCTTGAGAAAAAAAATCCCGCGAAAAATCGTATTCTGTACTTGGTGGATTGTTTTCTTTTATCCATAATTTCTTATGCCAGACTGGATATGGACATTTTTCTGAAAAAACTGAAATTATTGGTTGGCCTGTTTTATCACATTTTCGATTGTGTAGATTCCAGTGTTGCCAAAAAGCTCCTAATTCACGAAATCTCACCCACGGAGCAGTCTTTGGTAAATCAGAAAATCCAAATTTTTCGCGGAGTTTCATTTCTAAATCTGAAACCTCAAATTCTTCTCTAGAAACTTGGCAAACTTGTTTGACCATCGGTAGTTATGTTAACAAAATTTCGCGGGATTTCCAATAACAAAAAACCCTGCTTAGCAGGATTTTGATAAATAATTTTGTCACATAAAGTCCCCTGACAAGGGGGCTTATTCTTAACGTTTTGAGAACTGTGGAGCCCTTCGCGCCTTTTTAAGTCCTGGTTTTTTTCGTTCTTTAACTCGTGGATCTCTAGTTAATAAACCTTCTTCTCGAAGTTGAGAACGAACATTTACATCTTTTTTAAGTAAAGCCCGCGAAATTCCCAAACGAGCTGCTTCAGATTGAGCAACTTTGCCACCACCAGAAACTCTAATATCTACATCAAAATCATTTTTAACCCCTAACAATTTAAGTGGTTCTAAAACTTTTTGCACCATATCTTCCGTATCAGCCCAATCTCGGAGTTTCTTTGAATTAATTGTAATTATTCCTTCCCCCTCAGGAAAAAGTTTTACAGTCGCTCGAGAAGTTTTGCGTTTCCCTAGAGCGTAAAAATATGCACGGTTTTTAGTTTTAGACATTTTTTTAAATATTTAGTATTTCAGGTTTTTGTGCTTCGTGAGGATTTTTATCTCCAACAACTAAAATAAGTCTTTTTAATTGTTCTGATCTTAATCTGTTCTTTGGGAGCATCCCACTTACAGCATTTTGTAAAATTCTCGCGGGATTTTTTTCACGAACAACTTTTAATGATTCTGTTTTTAGATTTCCTAAATAACCAGAGTGTCGATAATATTTTTTATCTTCTTCTTTATTCCCTGTTACACGAACTTTTTCAACATTTAAAACAATAACATAATCCCCCCCATCAACATGTGGAGTAAATGTTACTTTGTTTTTTCCGCGAAGTTTGTTCGCAATAACCACTGCCAATTCACCTAAAGTTTTATCTTTGGCATCAACAAGAAACCATTTTCTGTCAGCATTTTTTACGTTCTGTCTCAATGTTGTCTTTTTCATTTTAATCAGTAATTAATTCTACTTTTATTTTTAAAGCACTATCTCCATCACGATATCCAATCCTTGTTTTTCGCGTAAATCCAGATACTCTTTTAGTGTTTTTAATAAAATTTAAAGCTTTTTTTTGTGCTTCTTCTGTAAAAATAATCTTTTTTATTTCACGGATTGCATTCATATCATCTTTTCTTTTTACTAGAGAAATAAATTTATCCACAGCCGCCACCAAGGCTTTAGCTTTAGCATCTGTTGTTGTTAAATATCCAGTTAGAAATAAGGATGTCAAAAGATTCCTTATCAACGCTTTTCGTTGATCTGCTGGTCTATTTAATATTGCCTTTTTTACTCGGTGTCTCATTATTTTTTATCGTTATTATTTTCTTTATTTTCAGCTTTATTATTATTTATTGGGTTTATATATCCTCTTTCAACCAAAACCTTGTCCAACTCTGTTTTTGCTTTTTGCCCAAAACCCCTTAACTGTGAAAGCTGAGTCATTGATGTTGATAACAATTCTTCTACAGAATTAATACCTCCATTTACTAATGCATTGAGAGTTCTTTGTGATAATCCTAAAATATCTATTGGTGTAAATGCTGATTCCTTTGCTTCAGAAGCGGCTTGTGCTTCTGCTTCTTTTTGTTGTTTTAATTTATCAAAACTAGTTGTAAAGTCTTCATCAGAATAAGCATTATCTTTATTAAATAACTCAAAATAACTTTGCAAAATACCTGCTGCTAATTTAATAGCATTTTCTGGATCAAGTGACCCATCTGTCTCAACCGTAAGAGTTAATTTATCTAGGTTTGTTTGATCTCCTACTCGTGCTGGCTCAACATCATATTTAACAGATAAAACCGGAGAAAAATTAGCGTCTAGAAGAATATTCTCAGGATCTTCTTCTTTCGCAGAATCTTCATTTTTAACTAAGCGATATCCAACTCCCTTTTCAACTTGCAATAAGAGCTTTTTCTTAGGATCAGCTTTATCACAAGTAGCAATAATTTGAGACGGATCTAATATCTCAACATCTGAGCTAACTTTCAAATCAGCAACTGTCATAATTCCTGATTTTTTGAAAGGAATTTCTACCCACTCTGCACCTTTAGAATGTTTTTTTAATTTTAGTTGACGAACATTCAAAGAAATATCAAAAATAGACTCTTTAACTCCTTCTATAGTTGCATACTCATGATTATATCCTGTTATCTTCATCTTAGTAACAGCAGTTCCTGGTAAACTAGATAACAAAGAACGACGAAGTGCGTTTCCAATAGTCACACCATACCCAGCAGGCAATGGCATCACTGTCAAAAAAGCAACATTTCCCTCCTTTTCTATCTTTAGTATCGGATTGCCGATTTCACTGTGAAGAATGTGCATTTTAAATGGTTTAAAAAAATATTTTTTATATTATCGAGAATAAAATTCAACAATCATTTGCGGATTAACTGCTTGTTCGCAATGTTCTATTGATGGCTCACCAATAACTTCAATAGTAAAAGATTTTAAATCAACTTTCAGCCAAGATGGAGCCTTATATTTTTCATTTATGTTCAAATTTTCCGCGAAAACAGGAGATTTCTTTGATTTAGGGCGAACTTCTATTTTATCTCCTTCTCTTACCATAATTGAAGGAATATCCACTCGTCGCCCATTTAACATAAACAAACCATGTGAAACAAACTGCCTAGCCTGCATCCTTGTAACAGCAAGTCCTGACCGATAAACAACATTATCCAATCTTTGTTCTAAAAATTTTAATAAATTTCCACCAGTAACACCCGGCTTTCTGTCAGCTAAGTCAAACGTTCGACGAAACTGTTTCTCAGACAAACCAAACATTCTTTTTAACTTTTGTTTTTCGCGTAATTGTTTAGCATATTCTGTAAATTTACCTTGACGCTTCCCACCATGAACTCCTGGTATAGTAGACCTCTTTCCCATAATCTTTTGATACTTATCTGAACCAAAAAGGTTAAACCCTTCTCTTCGACATAATCTTGCTTTTGGACCTGTATATTTCATTTTTTTTAACTTTAAACTTTACGAACTTTTTTAGGACGACATCCTCCATGAGGAACCCGCGAAATTGAAGCAATTGAACGAATATCAACTCCTCCATTCATTAATCCACGAATAGTTTGATCTCTAGCTGCCCCCATTCCACGTACATAAACATCAACCTCTTTAATACCATAGGATTGAGCAATTTCTACAACCTGTTCTGCAGAAACTTGCCCTGCATAGGGAGTTTTCTGACGAGCCCCTTTAAATCCATTACGACCAGGGGTACTCCACCCTAAAACATTACCTTCTGGATCAGTTAGTGTAACTATAGTATTATTCCAGTTAGCCTCAATATAAACTCTTCCGCTATCAAAACTTTTTCGAATCTTTTTCTTTACTTTAGCCATGATTATTTATTATTTAGTAGCAACTTTTTTCTTAGTAACAGCCGCCCCCTTTCTTCCTTTACGGGTACGAGCATTTGTTTTTGTATTTTGTCCACGAACTGGCAGACGACGACGATGCCTAAATCCTCTATAAGAACCAATATCCTGCAACCTCTTAATATTTTGGTTAATCTCTCTTCTTAAATCAGCTTCTAATAAAAATCCAAAAGAAGACAACACATCACGCAATTTCTGTTCTTGTTCTGTTGTCAAATCTTTAACCCTTAAACTCTCGTTCATTTTTGCCTTTTTACAAATCAGTTTAGCCCTAGTTAGACCAACTCCGTAAATATAAGTAAGTGCAATCACCAACCTTTTTTCTGACGGGATACTGACTCCAGCAATTCTCATGTTTATTTAGTTATTAACCTTGTCGTTGTTTATGTTTCCCAGCAGTTGCTGGATTTTTACAAATACATCTCACTACACCTTTCCGCCGTATAATACGACAGAATATACACATTTTCTTAACCGATGCTCCTACTTTCATTATTTATTTCTATAAGTTATAAGACCCTCATCAAGATTATAGGGAGAAACTTGTAGCTTCACCTTATCTCCGGGGACGATCCGAATATAATGCATTCGCATTTTTCCGGATAATCTGGCTCTAACTTCATGACCTTCGAATCCCTCTGTGGTAAGTTTTACTAGGAAGCGACTTCCTGGATATGTGATATCTACCACACCTTCGAGTTCGATTTTATCATCTCCTTTTGCCATATAGTTAGGTCAGAGCGAGCGGATATTATTATTTGAAATTCCTTTGTCAACATTTTTTTGAGAAAAATTAAAAATCCCGCGAAATTTTGAGTTTTGGTAAAAAAAAATAGACTAATTATATGATTTGGACTTGGCAAGATTTTTCAGTAGCCTTCTCTGTTTTAGGACACCCTGTTCGTTGGTACGGAATAGCGTATGTTGGAGGATTTTTTCTGACAACCTATTTAGGATGGTTGATTTATAAAAAAATTTCGCGAGATTTTAAGAAAATTAAATTCAAAGGCTGGGAAGATTTGGTTTTTGGTATTTTTTTCGCGGGAATTATTGGAGGACGATTAGGCCAATTCATTTTTTATTCTCCAGAAATAATTTGGACAAATCCTTTAGAAATTCTAAAAATATGGCACGGTGGAATGTCTATTCATGGTGGACTTTTAGGAGCTTTAATTTTCGCTATTTACTGGACACAAAAATATAAAATTTCTTTACTAGAAATTTTAGATTCAATTGTCATTCCTCTTTCAATAAGTCTTGGATTTGGACGGATTACGAATTTTTTAAATGGAGAACTAGCTGGACAACCAACAAATAATCCTAATTACGGAGTTATTTTTCCGCATTTAGATAATTTATTACGGCATCCGACTCAACTTTATGAAGCTTTAGGCAGCTTTATATTAGCTATAATTCTTTGGTTTGGGTTGAAAAAATATGGAAAATTTCACGGATTTTTAACGACTACCTTCCTTGCTGGATACGGAATAACTAGATTTATAATCGAATTTTGGAAATCACCTGACGGTTGGGAATTCTTAGGTTTATCAACTGGCCAATGGCTTTGCTTGGTAATGATTTTTTCAGCTGGATACATTATTTTTAGAGAAAAACAAAAATGGAAATAGATGAATTTATTAAAAAATCCCGCGAAATTTTGGTTAAAGAAGGCGTTTTATATCTTTCCCTGAAAATAATCCCTAACGCCCAAACTACAAAATTTGTTGAATTAATGCGAGGAGAAGAAGAGGTTTTAAAAATTCGTGTAGCTGCTGTACCTGAAAAAGGGAAAGCAAATAAAGAAATTCAGAAATTTTTGAAAAAAGAATTTTCTGCCAAAAACGCAGAAATTGTCGCAGGTTTAAGCAATTCACAAAAA
>CAZMOH010000023.1:0-11894 GCA_964567875.1 uncultured Candidatus Peribacteria bacterium
GGAGACCCCAGGTCAAGCCTGGGGAATTTTTCCGTGTTTATTTTAGGATCTTCGTTATTTCTCCTCATTTTCTCGCGGAAAATTCGCGGGACTTCGCCTTCGACAGATAGGAACTTAGTTTAAACTAGGAGCGCTCGCTGGCGCTCGCGCTCCGTCGAACAATTTTAGGGATTAGAAAGAAGAATTTTAAAAGACAAAAAATCCCGCAAAATTTTTTAATTTTAAAAGTTTCCCAGATTTAGTCTGGGATCTTTGTAGAAATGTGAGTTCGAACTTCAACAAAAATTTATCTCATATAAAGTTCGAACTCTTACTTATTCTTCGTTTTTTCGCGGAATTTTAAAAAAAATGCTAGAATTCCCATGATGAAAAAACAAAAACTCCGGTTTCATAAAGTTTTAATTCTATTAGGAATTACCTATTTGATTTTTCTCGCGGGAATTTATTTTTTACAAGAAAAAATTATCTTCATACCTACCGATAAGATTTATTTAGAAATTGATAAATATAAACTTCAAGCCGAAGAATTTAACTTAAAAATTGATGAAAAGACTACTATTCACGGGTATTTTTTCGCGACAAAAGGAGCTCAAAAAACTATTATATTTTTTCATGGAAACGGCGGAAATCTGACTAATAATTACGGACGAGTTGCTTTAGCTAAAAAAATGGGCTACAACATTGTGCTTTTTGATTATCGCGGATATGGACAAAGTACGGGAGAAATAAAAAGTGAAGAAGATATTTATCAGGATGCCGAAAGTGTTTATAAATATTTAGTAGAAAAAAAGAAAATTCCGCAAAATTCTATTATTTTTTGGGGACAAAGTTTGGGCGGAGCAATTGCTATGGAAATGGCCAAACGACATCCCGCAGACAAACTAATTTTGGAATCAACTTTCACTAATTTAGAAAACTTAACTCCTGATGTTTTGAAATACGGCGTTCCCGATTTTTTGAAAAAATACAAATTTGATAATTTAAAAAAATTCGCGGGAATTTCTACTCCAATTCTGGTTATTCATAGTTCAGAAGATGAAATGATTGATTTCCAAAATGGAAAAGATTTATTTGCGGAAAATCCCGCGAAAAAAAATGAGTTTCTGGAAATTAAAGGCGATCATAATAGTGGATTTTATGAAAACTTTGAAAAAAATGAACAAACCATTAAAAATTTTTTAGAGAAATAAGATTTCGCGGGATTTTTTATTCATAAAAATCATCTGAAAACATTTTATCTCCTTTACTTTGCCATGTTTCAATTAATTTCTCTCTCCATTTCTGGTCTTCTTTTGAATCCGCAATAAACCTCTTAAATAATTCTTCAAAAGTCATATCCTGATAGTCAAAACCAACTGAAGTCATAATTCTCAATTCTTCTGCTAATTCTATTTCTGCTTGCTCTTTTGGAGTAAGTTTATCCATTATTTCCTTTTTAATTTTTTGAATATAATTCCATCCATTTTCTCCATTTATACATTTATAAAGTTCATCTTTATTTCCATCAGGTTTTCCAAGTTCAGCTCTCTCTTTTAAACAAGCAAAGTATTTTTCTTTGAAATTATTTATTAAATCTATATCTGAAAGATGTAATGCTATATCACTCTGTGTTTGATGTATCTGGCTAATCTTTTTCATTTTTTTAAATTTTAAAAATTTCGCGGGATTTTTAGAGTTCTCCATATTTTTTTATTGTCCATTGATTTATAATTTTCTTTTTAACTTCTAGGATGATTAAAACTATCGCTAAAATCAGTATAACATAAAACCAAGCTAAACTAGTTAGAGGTTTAAAATCAACTGATTGAAGAGCTCCAATTGGTGAATAAATAAGCCCCATAACTATCATCATAGTTATCAACATTGACCACCATAAATATTTATTAGTAAAAAGATATTTTGAAAAAATAAATCCTGGATGTCGCCGTGTTAAAATATTTAAATATTGAACTAAAATAAGTGTGATATATGCTGAAGTTGCTGACATGGCCTGATCATTAGTTGCCTTCAAAGTAAAAACAAAAGCTACAAAAGAAGCTACTCCCATAAAAAATCCGGTTATAATAATATCTATTAATGAAACTATATTTAAAACATTATGGTTCCTGTTCCGTGGAGGTTTTTTCATTGAATCTTTAAATAAAGGGTCAAAAGTCAACATTATCAAAGGAATCAATTCTCCAAGCAAATCAATAAGCAAAATCTGAACAGGTGTTAGCGGCTCAACTCCAGATAATCTTCCCGCGAAAAAAAGTCCTAACAAGACAACTGATAATTCTCCAAAATTTGAAGTATAACAACTTTTAACGGTTTTAATTAAGTTTTGATAAATTGTTCGTCCTTCTTTAATAGCTGTAACTAAAGTTGAATAACTATCATCAGCTAGAACAATTTGGGCCGCTTCTTTGGCTACTGAAGTTCCAATTTTTCCCATTGAAACTCCAATATGTGCCTGCCGCAAAGCTGGAGCATCGTTTACACCATCCCCAGTTACCGCGACAATTTCGCCCGCTTTTTTCATTAGTTTTACAATTCGTAATTTCTGGGCAGGAGAAACCCGCGAAAAAACTCCCGCTCGACATCTTTTTATTTCTTGAACAAGTTTTTTATCCGATAATTTCGCGAGATTGGCACCTGTGATTTTAAATACTCCTTCCTCATTTTCGGGAATGAGTTTTACTTTCTTCGCAATAGCCAACGCTGTTAACTCGTTATCTCCTGTAATCATAATTGTCTTAATTCCCGCTCCTGTTGAAATTTCAAATGATTCTCTTACTCCTTTTCGCGGTAAATCCATCATCGCCACGCAGCCAAGAAAAACTAATCCACTCTCCACTTCTTCCCCTTTATATTCTTTTTGACGAGGCATTTCTTTACTAGCAATCGCCAAAACTCGATAGGCCTTTTGGGCTAAATCCCCTACTTTTTCTAAAATTTCGCGGGATTTTTCTGGCGTCAATTTAGAAATCTTTCCTGTTTTAAAATCTTTAATATGTGTACATTGTGCTAAAACTGACTCCGTTGCTCCTTTAGTAAAAACTACAACTTTTTTATCAGACTTTCGAACAAATAATGTACTCATCATCTTCCGGTCTGAATC
Organism: uncultured Candidatus Peribacteria bacterium; assembly: GCA_964567875.1. Classification (GTDB taxonomy): domain Bacteria; phylum Patescibacteriota; class Gracilibacteria; order UBA4473; family UBA4473; genus JALVIB01. Next base: position 3,101 of record CAZMOH010000023.1, read on the forward strand.
AAAAGGAATTTCGTCTTCTTCTTCATATTTCGCGGAAAAATCTGCTACTTTCAAACCAACTCGGCGTCCCAATACTCGTAAAGCGCCTTCCGTTGGATCACCAATTACATAATAATCAGAATGTTTTTCGTCTGGTTCTCCAACGCGAGCGTGATTGTTGAAGTAAAGTGCTTGAAAAAATCCCGCGAAATTTGAGAATAAGTCTAGATTTGTCTTGGTATTAAATTTTTGTTTAGGTTCGGACTTAAGTTTTAAAAAAACATCAGCTGTTGGTAAATATCCTTCACCTTTAATTTCCATTTCAAAGTTTTCACCAAAAACATATTCCACATTCATTTCATTTCTAGTTAGAGTGCCCGTTTTGTCCGTACAGATTAAAGAAGCTGATCCAAGTGATTCTACGGCAGAAAGCTTTTTAACAATTGCTTTTTTCTTTCCCAGACGAAAAACTCCCAACAAAAGTGATAAATTCACTTCCAAAGGCAACCCTTGCGGAACCATAGAAGTCGCCACTACAATTGCAAAAATAATTGTTGAACTCCATGATTTATGGAGAAAATAATGTCCCGCGAAAATCATCACTATCATAATTCCAATCGCAATAGCGAAATTTTTTCGCGCCATTTTCCCCAGCTCTTTCTGTAAAGGAGTTTGGTCTTGATCTTGCTCCATACTCAAACCGGAAATTTGACCAAAAATTGTGTTCATACCTGTCCCAACCACTACTCCTTCTCCCGAGCCCGTCACAATATTTGATCCCATATGTACCATATTTGTTTGGTCGGCTGGAGAAAAATCCCCGGAAATAGCAAATTCTGATTTCTGTTGTGGCACAGATTCTCCTGTTAAAGCAAAAGCATTCACTTGCAAACGACGAGTTTTTATCAGACGAATATCAGCTGGAACTGCATCTCCTTCATCTAGCAAGACGATGTCTCCTGGAACTAATTCAGCTGATAAAATTTCGCGGAATTTTCCATTTCGCCGAACTTTAGCTGTGTCCTGCAAAAAATTTTGCAAAGAATTCATAATATTCTCGGCTTGATGTTTTTGCCAAAACTCCAAACCGGCATTCAAAGCAATAATTATAAAAAAGATAATTCCTGTTTCTATCTCACCTACTATTAAAGAAACTACCGCGGCCATAGCTAAAAGCAAGGTTAGCGGATCTAAAAACGGCTCAACAATTCTTTTCCAAAGCGGAACTGGATTTTTAATAATAATTTCATTGCGACCAAAAATCCCGCGAAATTTTACAACTTCTTTCTCTGTCAAGCCATCTTTGCGAGTTTTAAATTCAGATAAAATTTGTTGAATTGTTTGGCTATAATACGGAAGTGTGTTTTTGGATTTCATAAAAAAAACTTAAATAATCCGATGATTATACCAGATTTTAAAGAATTTTTCTAGAAAATTTCGCGGGATTTTCACCTTAATTCTTTTTTGCTTTTTCAAATTTTAACCCCATCTCTCTTTCAATAATTTCAAAAACTTCTTCATTAACTGCATATAAATTTCCTTTAATAATACCCATTGCTGTATTTAAATCAATCTGCTGTTTTTTAGAAATATTTTTATTTACAACATCTTTTATTTCCCTAGCAATTCTTTCCAATTCATAAACTACATCCGGATTAACCGCTAAAGGAAGTTTGTTTATAGCCTGTTCTATTAAAAAATACCTATTTTTTTTCTTATCAAATCTGAACCCTAGTTTTCTCAACCGACTACGAATAATCGCTGCCGCAGTTGATTCTGTTATTGTGTAAAATTTCTCCGTATTTTTTTCTCCATTTGGTTTCCTTGTTGTAACTATTTTGATCACTGGAGCTCCTTTTTTTCGAATAATTTCCAAAAAATCCTGCGAAATTTTTTGATAAACACGAGCTGGAATATCTTGCCATGTCTTTAATTTTGCTAACTCATGAACTCGCTTTTCTACCCACCCTTTTTCTAACATTCCCAAACGAGCTAAATAAATCGCATCTCCTTTAACAAGTTCATATATTTCGTGAGCATATGGACCATATTTTTCATCAAGTTCATAGGCCTCATTATCAAAAATAGAAATCTCAAAAGTTTTATTATTAATAATACCCTCTATTTTAAATTCTGTTCTTGAAGAATCTCCCGGATCTTCAAAAGAAATTCTTGATATTTTATATTTTTTCTTTGATCTTTTTAATTTATTAAAAATCTTTTCGGAAACTTGTTGTAAAACCTTCTTTTTATCAAACCCTTCTTTCACTTTTAAAACATAACGACCTCTAACCGCATCAGGAATATCTTCTTTTTTTAAATCTGGCTTCGTTATGTGTTTCTGATCAATTCTAATCGGATTCTTTTCTTGTCCTTTTAATTCTATAACTTCAACTCCTTGTATTCCCTTAAACTTTTTACCATCAACAAATTCTTTTAATATTCCCATAAAATTCCCCTGTGCTTCTTCTAAATTTTCCCAACTTTCCGGAGATTCAGCCCGATAAGTCGCCGGCAAAGAACTTTGCAAAATAGATCTAGCCCAAACCATTTCCTCCTCTGTTTTAAAAATAGAATTATTATTTCCCGCGAAAAAAAGCGATTTTATGTTTTCTGAACTAGGAACTTTATCTATAAAATTCTCTCTTAACTTATTTTCAAAATCTTTAAATCCTTCTTTCTTTTCAAAATATCCATGTGATGCTTTCTTAAAAAGCTCTAACCCTGCTTTAATATATTCACTGAATTTTTCGCGGGATTCTTCTGCTTCTTTTTCTTCTGAAAAAAGATCTCCATAAAGAAGTTCTGATAATTTCAAAATTTTCTTTATCTCTAAAAAATTTCCCGCGAAATTTCCTCGTAAATCTTCTTTGCTATCAACATCTAATAAAGAAAGACCTTTCTTATGAGGATGCAAATCTTGCATTTCTGAAGGACGAATAACCTCTCTTAATTCTTTTTTATTTGCGAAAACAAACTTCCCTACTGCATTATTTAATAATGGAGAATAATCAACTATTTTTCGCGGATCTTTTGCTTGCTCACTAAGGTTTTCCTTGCTCATTTGTATATTTTAAATTTCTCTTGTCATTTTAACACAAAATATTAAGATTTCAAATTCCTTTTCCGCGAAAATTTAGTAAACTTCCTTTGCAATGTCTGTGGAAATTAAAAAAAATCAAAATCTCGCGAAGTTTTCTTATTTTGGAATTGGCGGAAACGCCGATGAAATCTGGAAAATTAGCGATATAAAATCTATGGCAGAAGCTTGGAGAGAAACTATTGCTGAAAAAATCCCGCGAATTATTTTGGGGAAAGGTTCAAATCTTGTTTTTGCAGATAAAGGATTACGCGGACGAGTTTTTATTTTTACTGGTAAGGAATATGTCCGCCAAAAAAATATTGTAACTGTGGAAGCTGGTGAAATTTTACAAAAAATGGTTGAAAATTTCGCGGGATTTGGTTTTAGAGATTTGGAAAATTTAAGCGGAATTCCTGGTACCCTCGGTGGAGCCGTTCGTGGTAATGCTGGAGCTTACGGTTCAGAAATTTCTGATAAAATTATGGAAGTTGAATACCTCGACGAAGACGGGAATTTGAAAAAAATCCCGCGAAATTTATGTGAATTCAGCTACCGTACTTCTATTTTTAAGAAAAATCCGAACTGGTTTATCACTCGGGCAACTTTTTTATTAGCAGAAAAAGATGAACCAGAAATTTGTTCAAAAAAAGTTAAAGAACATTTAATGGATAGAATTAAAAAGAACCCTAGTGGACGTTCTGGTGGAAGTTTTTTTAAAAACCCCGAAAATTCCGCAAAAAATTTGGAAAATTACAAAAAAAACTCTGGCGAGAAAGTAGAAAAACTTTTTGCAGGCAAGTTACTTGATGAAGCTGGAGCCAAAGGTGATAAAATTGGTGCCGTACAAATTTCTGAAAAACACGCGAATTTTTTTATGAATACAGGCGGAGCCAAACAAGCTGATTTATTAAAACTCGCGAAAAAGTGGCAAGATCAAGTTTGGCAAAAATTTCAAATCAAGCTTGAACCAGAAGTGGTGTTGCTTGATGAATATGGAAAGTTGATCAAGTTAGACTAAATATAAAATTTCGCGGGATTTTCTTTTGACAAAAAAAGCAAAATATCAAAAATGTTGGCGATTAATCTACTATGATGGAAAAATTCTTAAAAGACCGTGTGGCTGAACTGCATGCAGTTAGTTGGCCAACCAAACATCAGGCTACTTCGGCCATGATTACGGTTCTAACTATTATGTTAATTGTGGGGTTTGGACTAACTTTAGTTGATTACCTCTTTAACGAAGCAATCCTTTCTCTTTTGAAATAATGGGTAAACAAGATTCAAGCGCTGGACGGAATTGGTATGCTGTACACACTTATTCAGGTTATGAAGATAACGTGAAACAAGCATTAGAACACCGTATTGAATCAATGAATATGCAAGAGTATATTTTTGAAGTGGTTGTACCAAAAGAAAAAGTTGCAACCATAAAGAATGGAAAACGAGTTATAGTTGAAAAAAATCTTTTTTCTGGATACATTTTAGTAGATATGATTGTAACTGATGCTTCATGGTTTGTTGTTCGAAATACACCAAATGTAACTGGATTTATTGGATCAGGAAATATTCCAGTCCCTATTTTGCCAGAAGAGTTTGGAGTGATTAAGAGAAGAATGGGATCAGATGTAACAACAACCGAAATAAAACTACGAGAAGGCGATCTAGTTAAAATAAAAGAAGGACCTTTTGCTAATTACGAAGGAGTTATTTCTGAAGTAAATAAAGCTCGCGGAAAAATCACCGTAATGGTTTCTATTTTTGATCGGGAAACACCTGTCGAACTTGATTTTGATCAGGTTGTCGCGAAAATTTAATAAGTATTACGCACAAAAAAATTATATTTTAAAACTTAAAAAATGGCACCCAAAAAACCTTACAAATCAAAATTCAAAATTCAACTAGTAGCTGGAATGGCTACTCCAGCTCCTCCTGTTGGTCCAATTCTTGGGCAACACGGAGTTAATATTCAGCAATTTACTTCTCAATTTAATGACAAAACCGCTGATCTCAAAGGATCTGGACTAAAAATACCTGTAATTTGTTATGTTTTTGAAGATAAAACTTTTGAATTAGAATTTAAAACTCCTCTGACTTCAGACTTAATTAAAAAAGAATTAGGAATTAAAAAAGGATCAGGAAAACCAAATACTGAAAAAATTGGAGACATAACTCAGGCTCAATTAGAAAACATTGCTAAACAGAAGATGCCTGATTTAAATGCTAATGATATGGAAGCCGCTAAAAAAATTGTCGCGGGAACTGCCTTGAGAATGGGACTGAATATTGTTGACTAAAGAATGCCACTTATTGTGGGAGTTCTCATAAAAGCTGAGAACGATTTTTACCACTTAACCCTTATAAAATGAGTAAAAAATCAAAAGCCTTGCGGGCAGGTTATGAAAAAATTTCCCGCGAAAAATTGTATTCAATTTCGGAAGCTATTAAGCTAATGAAGGAGACTTCTACTGTTAAGTTTGACGCTACAGCCGAAGCGCATTTCAATTTAGGAATTAATCCTAAACACGCTGACCAGCAAGTTCGCTCTACTGTTAGCTTGCCTCACGGAACTGGTAAAAAGGTTCGTGTTGTTGTTTTTTGTGAAGATGATAAAATTAAAGAAGCTAAAGCTGCTGGAGCAATTGAAGCTGGAGCGGAAGATCTTATTGAGAAGGTAGCCAAAGGTTGGACCGACTTTGATGTAGCTGTTGCTACTCCTAGTATGATGCGAAATTTATCAAAAATCGCGAGAATTTTAGGTCCACGCGGTCTAATGCCAAACCCGAAAGCTGGAACTGTTACCATGGATGTCGCTAAAGCTGTACAAGAACTATCTGCTGGTAAGATTGAGTTCCGAAATGACAAAGGTGGTTCAGTCCACTCTATTTTTGGAAAACTAAGTTTTAATGAGCAACAACTTGAAGAGAATCTAAAAGCTTTAATTCAGGCAATTAAAAACGCTAAGCCAAGTGGTCAAAAAGGTGTTTACATTAAATCTGCAAATATCAACTCAACTATGGGACCAGCTATTAAAATTGAAATTGCTGAATAAAAAATCCCGCGAAATTTTAACTTTAAGAACAAAAAAGGTTGCTTGGCAACCTTTTTTGTTTGGTAAAAATAAAAAGTAGTTTAAAATTTTAGCAACATAATATATTTCTTAACCTTTTTATTATGAAAAACAAAGACACAAAATGTTGTGGACACAAAATGAACACAGCTAATATTTTCATTGGTCTACTGATAGGACTGGCTATACTTATTTTTGGCTGGAAAATTTATTTTCAACAAAACCCAATGCCAGAACCACAAGTTTTGGATCAAGTGAAAATTGATCAAGCTATTGAAAAAACTAAAGCTCCCAAGACTACTGATGTCAAAGGAACTTGGACTAGTGAAGGAGAAAATCCCGCGAAATTTTCTTTAAATGAAGACGGGACTGTGAGTGATATGGATGGTGCAAAATCTTGGACTCAAGATGCAGACACTATAACTATTATGAAAGATGATAACTCAACAATTATCCTAAAATTAGTTGACGGTAACTTAGTTATGGGAGAAGTTGTTTATAAAAAATAATTATTAGAAAATTTTAATTAATAAAAAAGTCTCGCTAAATTTCGCGGGATTTTTTTATTTTCTTATATAAAAAATCACATAAAAAGACTAACCAAATTATCAACTCCAATTGTTAGCATTCCCACCAAAACACCTGACAAAATTAGTCCGATAGCAATAAATTTCATTGATTTCCAGTAAGAAAGACCGAATAAATAAGCAATCAGAGCTCCAGTCCAGCCACCACTCCCTGGCAAGGGAACTGCAACAAATAGGATTAAAGCAATTTCTCCCCACAAAGATATTTTTCCGGAAAATTTATCACGAGTTTTTGCAAAAATCTTTTTCAAAATTCCGCGAAATAATTCTATTTGCCAAAATAATTTAACTACAAATGGCAACAATAATAAAACCAAGGCAATCGCAAAGACATTTCCCAAGATTCCCGCGAAAACAGCGACCCAAATTGGTAAATCAAAATGCACGTATCCAAACGGAATTGCTAATCGCAATTCGGTTAGTGGCACCATCGCTGATAAGAATGTATACAGAATTCCATCCCACATTGTTTTTATTCTATTTTAAATGCGGAGGAAGTAAAATTTCGCGAGATTTTATAATATATCTCAAATTCACTAATTTTGCACACTATACAAATAAATTGTTTCATATATAATTAATATGAGTTGTACATAAACTCGTGTTGTGCTTCATGCAAAAAACGATAAAATATTGAATAAATGAACTTAAAAAAAATACTAGTAGAAAATTATAAAAGTATTGAAAATTTAGAAATTCCAATTAGTCGAATTAATGGAAGTCAGACTTTTTCATTTTTAGGAGTAAATGAAACAGGAAAATCAAGTATTTTAAAAGCAATATCATTTATTGATAAAATAGAATTAACACATCCAATTGATTTTCATTCAACTGACAAGCCTGTAACTATTGTGTTTTGCTATGAACTTGAAGCATATGAAAAGAATGAACTAATCAAATATTTTAAGACAACCTATGAAGCACCAGATGCCTTTTTAAGACAACTTGAAGTAAAGTCATTGGAGTTAAAGAAAATATTAAACAATACCAATCCTGTAACGGAAACAAAAATACAATCTTTAGAATTTAAAAAAGAAATAATAGATAAATTCAAATTTGAAGGTGGAAAAATTATTGCTGAAGGTGAAACGGAAAATGAAATTAATCTGACTGATTTTTTTAATACAAATTTACCATACTATTTTTGGGATGAAATCCATTCAATTGTTTTTTGGAAATCTGAACCCAAATATTTAATCTCTAATGCAATTAATTTACAACAGTTTGCTGCTGACCCAAAAACAATATCAATTCCATTATTAAATTGCTTTGAACTAATTGGTATTACCGAAACAGAAATTGCAACTGAAATTACAAAATTAAATAATCCTGCATCAATTCATAATTTGGAACAAAGGTTGAATGATAAGGTTACAGAACATATTAAAAAAGTATGGAATGGTCATCCAATCTTAATTAAATTCAAAATCAACAATAATACAGTTTCATTGTTGGTGGAAGATGAAGGCGTTAATTATGATGCAAAAGTAACAAATCAAAGAAGTGATGGGTTTAGACAATTTATTTCTTTTTTATTAACAGTTTCGATTGAAAATTCGACAGATAATCTAAATTACACTATTCTTCTTCTTGATGAACCTGAAACACATTTACATCCAACTGCTCAATTAAATTTAAGAGATGAATTGCTAAGAATTTCCAAAAATAAGGACGATAACAACATTGTATTTTATGCAACTCATTCAAATTATCTAATTGATAAATCTAATTTAAATAGGTCGTTTAAAGTAATCAAGGAAAACAATGTTAAAACTAAAATTGAAAAAGTATCTAAAATTAAAACTTCATATTCAGAGATTAACTATGAAATATTTGATATTCCAACAAATGACTACCATAATGAACTTTACGGTTTCATAGAAGCAAATGATAAAACTAAATTAGAAAGATTAACAAAAGATAGAGTTTGGATAAACACAAAAATGGGAAGAACAGAGCAAGTTTCTTTGCCAATGTATATAAGACATTCTATTCATCATCCTGAAAACGAGAAAAATAGAAAATTTACTGAGGCACAATTAAAGAAATCAATTAAAATTTTAAGAAAAATAAAGGACG
>CAZMOH010000024.1:0-11644 GCA_964567875.1 uncultured Candidatus Peribacteria bacterium
ACTAGGAGCGCTCGCTGACGCTCGCGCTCCGTCGAACAATTTTAGGGTTGTAAAGGAAGAATTTTAAAATATAAAAAATCCCGCGAAATTTTATTCAGTTGCTCCAGATATTTTAGCTGGTTTAATCACAATATCTTGAAATTTCCAACCAGGCTCTAAAACCTGAACAACAGTTCCTGGTTTTCCTTCAGCAACCATTAAGACTTCGTGAAATTCGGGGTTAATCTGGTCTCCAGTTTGAGGAGATATTTTTTCTAAGCCATTTTTCGCGAGATTTTTAAAAAAATTATCTATAACTTGCTGAAAGTTTTTATCATCAGAATGTTCTGAGGCGAGCGAAAGTTCTAGAAAAGTTGGTAAAACTTTTTTTAAAAAATCGGAAATTGCTAAATTTGACCATTTTAAACGATTTTCTGATTCTCGGCGTTGGAAATTAGCTAAATCAGCCAAAGCTCTTGTTGCCTTATTTTCTGCAGCTTCGGCCTTTTCAGTAGCTTGAAGAAGTTCTTGTTCTAGTTCTTCTACTCGTTTTAAAAGAGGATTATTTATTTTTTTGTCTTTATTAGGTGTCATTTTTTTCTGTTAAATTAAGGTGGGAAGATTATGCCAAAAACTCGCACTAATTGCAATAATTTTCAAAAAAAATAGAATCAGGGCGATGAATTTTTCACAATTAGGATTCGGCTCATTTGTGCTTCGTATAAACGGAATATTTATAGCAATTATTTTTTTTGTCTCAGTTTTACATTATTACAAGATACTACAAAAAGAAAAACTTGATACTGATTTTTTTGCTCATAATTTTTGGCGATGGGTTTTAGTGGGGCTTCTTTTTGGAAGGATTTTGGCTTTATTGTTATCTCCAGAAATTTTCGCGAATTTTGGTTGGATGTCTCCTTTTGTTTTTTGGATAGGAGGAATTAATTTTTATGGAACATTTTTGGGAGCTTTGGGGATGATGTTTTATGATTTAAAAAACACAGAACACAATCCTTTAAAATGGCTTGATTTAGCAACGCCCTCAATACTAATGGCAATTTTACTAACTGATTTGTCAGAGTTTATTACAGGAGCTGTTTATGGGACTAAAACAAATTTACCATGGGGAATTCAGTATGAAACTTTTGGTGTGGATACTATTTCTCCAGTTCATCCTGTTACAATTTATTCTTTTATAATTCATTTTTTAATTCTTTTGTGGGTTTTTAAATATCGTGAAAGGTTTTTAAGATTCCCTGGAAAACTAATTTCAATAACGGCTGTTATCTTTTTTTTCGCGGAATTTTTTCTGCAATTTTTTCGAGGAGACCCAACCCTTATGCTTGGAAATACCTTACGAATTGAACAAATTTTTTCACTTCTAATTGTAGTTGGAATAGTTGCTTACTTAAAAAAACGACAAAATTAAGATGAATTTTTCAGATTTTTTTTCATTTTCGTATCTTTTTTCTACTAATCCAGGAACGGATTTTTTATGGGGGTTTCCCTTGCTGGGATTATTTTTAGTTTGTCTTTTTATTAGTACAATTTTGCAAAATCCCGCGAAAAAAAATAAATATCTAAAAAAATCTTTACGTAAAAAACTCTGGCCGTTTAAAATTTTGGGAGGATTAGGAATTGTTTTTGTTTTAGCTAGATTTGCTGGAATGGAAACACTTTCCCGTCCAATTTTCTTAGTTCTTACAACTTTTATAACAATTATTTTAGCGGGATTTACAATTTATAGAGTACGGAAAGAATTTTTACTCAGAATTAAATCAGCTGAAAGAGAAAAACTAAAAAGAACTAATTTATAAATGAAGAAAAAATATTATTTTCTTGTTTTTTTAGTTGTAATAACCATCTTTTTAGGTAGCGAGTTTTTTAAAAACAAGGCAATTGGTTTAGAAATTTTAGCGGAAAAGGATTATCTTTTATTAAAAACAGATAACAATTTCTGGGGATATGGAAATTTGAAAAACCCAATGTTGTCCGATCTTATCAAAAATGTAAATCCTTATTTTTCCACGAAATCTGCACAAGATATCTTTTCCTTAAATCTTGATAAAGAATACCATGACGGAGATTTAGTTCTAATAAAAATTTCACCAAATATATTTTATGCCTTTTCTAAAGGTAAAAATTTGTTATTTTTTCGCGGGGTTTTTTCTAATAAAGATCGGCAGTCTTTGATAAAATCAGGGGTTCCACTAAAAGTTGATTGGATTGTTTTAAACAAAAATTTAAATTTAGATTTTTTACCAAAGCCGAAGCAGGGAATTCTTTTTATCGACAATAAGAAGCCACATAGAAAGTTTTTAGAAAAATCCCGCGAAAAAAATATTCCGCTTATTTCTACAGTGCAGACTGCAGGTTTTTTATTGAAAATATCTTCAGGAAAGTGGGTTTTAAAAACAAGAAACTAGTTTTTTTTCTAAAAAAATAAGAAAATAATTAGGTGAAGGATTTTTCGCGGGATTTTACTTTAAATTCTAAATAAATAAAATTTTTGCGAAAAAATATTTAGAACTTTTTAAAAATGTTTAGAAATTTATTCCTAACGATCTTGATTTTCTTGTTAAGTGTAGGAATTCTTATTTTTACAGTAACCCAGCTTGATCCTCTGTCTGAACAAGGAAATATTGCTTTGCTAGTTTTTTATTTGACTTTGTTTTTAGGGACAAGTTCACTTTTTACTTTGATTTTTTTCTTTTTAAATGAAGTTTTTGCTAGAGAAAATCTAGGAGAAAAATATTTTTTTATAGCAATCAGGCGGGGACTTTTAGTCGCTTTTTTCATAACAGTGTTGGCTTTGTTACAAATGTTGCGACTGTTTGAAATAATTGAGGCTGTTTTACTATTTTTGTTTTTAGGAATTATTGAGCTTGTTTTTTTGTCAGTTGAAAATAAATAAAGTAAAATTTCGCGGGATTTTACTTATTTTTAATAATTTATAAATGACTCGAAGAACTAAAATTGTCGCTACAATCGGCCCAGCTTGTGATTCTCCGAAAATGTTAAAAAAACTTCTGCAAGAAGGAGTTGATGTTTTTCGTTTAAACTTTTCGCACGGAAATTATGAATATTACGATAAAGTAATCAAAGATATTCAAAAAATTCGCGAGGAATTAAACCTACCCATTCCGATAATTCTTGATACCAAAGGTCCGGAAATTCGAACAGCTGATATTGATAAAAAAATTATTGTGAAACCAGGAGATGAAATTATTTTTACAATTTCTGATGAAAAAAATCCCGCGAAAAATCGAGTTAGTTACGACGGTTTAGTTAAAGATACAGAAATTGGTGAAAAAATTATGTTAGATAGTGGGTTGATGAGTTGTGAAGTTGTACGAAAAACAGAAACTGATGTTGTCTGTCGCATGATTACTGGTGGAGAAATTGGATCTCGTCGACATATAAATCTACCAGGGAAAGATATTTCTTTGCCATCAATTACAGAAAAAGATTGGGCCGATTTAGAATTTGGATTGAAATATAATTTAGATTTTTGCGCAATGTCTTTTGTTCGACGAGCTAGTGATATTCAGGAATTAAAAGATTGGTTAAGAAAAAATAATTCTAAAATGCGAATTATAGCCAAAATTGAAAACAAATTAGCAGTAGAAAATTTGGAAGAAATTATCGCGGAATCTGATGGAGTAATGGTCGCACGAGGAGATTTAGGGGTAGAACTTCCTTATTACAAAGTTCCACAAGTTCAATCTCAAATTATTTCTCTAGCTGCTAAATATCAAAAACCGGTTATTGTTGCGACAGAAATGCTGGATTCAATGATTACAACTCCTTATCCTACCCGAGCTGAAGTTTCAGATGTTTCAACAGCAGTTTTCCAAAGAGCCGATGCTACAATGTTATCAGGAGAAACAGCTAGTGGAAAATATCCCGCGAAATCTGTGCAAGTTATGGAGGAGATATTACAAGAGGCAGGAAAAAATATTCTAGCTAAGAAAAAGTTCCGTGATATAGAGGTGTCAACTAGTCGTGAAGCAATGGCTAAAACTGTAGCAGAATTTACTTACAATAAGTCAGACATTGAAGCAGTTATTGTAATAACAAAAAGTGGAAAAACAGCAGAAAGTGTTGCTAACTTTCGCCCTCGTTTAAAAATATTTGCTTTTACTGATGATAGACAAGTAGCTCGACAAATGAACTTAATTTGGGGAGTTCAACCAGATTTAGTAAAATTTCATTCTGATAATCCAGAAAAAACAGTGCATTTGGCTATAGAGAAGCTTCTTAAAAAATTTCCCAAAATAAAAAACAAAAAAATAGTTTTATTGTCTTCAACATTGGTAGAAAAGGAGTTTGTGATTAATTTACAAATAAGAAAAATATAAAATTTCGCGGGATTTAGAAGTTTAAAACTATTGACAACATATTATAAAATGAGAAAATCTGTCTGATGAAATACTCAAAAGTATTGCATGAGGCTTGGGATTTTGCTTCCAGCCATAAAAAACTGGTTTGGTTTGCTTTCCTACCAAGTTTTGTAACAGTCCTGATCTTTGTTGCGGAATCTTCTTGGCAGGGGTTTATGTTGTTTGAAGAATTTGGAAAAATTAAACATGGAACAGTTTATAAGGGAGTGGGTAGTTTTTTTGAATTCGTTTCTCAACATCATCTTTGGACTTGGTTTGTTTTACTTTTATTTGTGGTTTTTCTGTTTTCTTTTGTTTTCCCTGCTTTAATTCAGGCAGGAATAATTCTCAGTATTAGGCAAAATTTCATAAATCCCGCGAAAAGAATTTCTTTGCGACAAAAAATAATTGAAGGGACTAATTATTTTTTTAAGATGTTTGAGTTTCACGCGATTGTCTCGCCATTTTCTTTTCTGTCATTGCTTTTTTATTTTTTAGCTTTTTATCGATATTCGCATGGGGATACCAGCAATTTTTTATTCAAAGTTTTAATGGCTATGACTATTATTGCCATCCCTGTTAATTTTTTTCTAGCATATACTCCTTTTTATATAGTTTGCGAAAAAGAAGACCTCAGTACTTCTCTCAAAAAAAGCATCGGCTTAGCTTTTTTAAATTTTGGTAAAACTATTGGTTTGATTTTGTTAATGGTTTTAGTGAATATTAGAGTTATAATTAATGTTTTAGTTGTGTTTGGAGTTCCAGCGGGAATTGTTTATTTAACAACAATTTTCGCTAAATCTGATTGGCTTTATACTTTAAGTGTTTCGGGAGGAATTATTGCAGGAGTTTTTGCTTTGGGATTAGCAGCATATTTGACAGCTATTTTAGAGGTTTTTTCATTAGGATTTTGGGAAAGGGCTTTTACAGATTTAGTCAAAGCACAGAAAGAATTGGCTTTTGATGAAGAAAATATAGAGGACGAAACTATAGAAGTAATTAAAGCAGAAAGAATGGATATTCAAAATCCCGCGAAAATTTCAGAAAAAGAACTATTACAAAAACCTACTTTAAAAATAGCTAAGGAAATTCAGTCGCCAAATCCTAATAAGCCAGAAATGGTTGAAGAAGAAACCTCAATTCATTTTAAAGTTAATTAAAATCCCGCGAAATTTTGCTAATTTAGAAAAAATAACTAAAATTTCCCGTGACTTTTTAAAAATTAAAAAATGGCTAGTAAAAAACAGAAATTAATGGTAAAAATAGTTGCTCTGGTAGCTTTAGTTGGGATGATTTTGACTTCAGCGGCAATGTTTTTTCTACGTTAATTTCGCGGATTTTTTATAAGTATTCTTATTCCCGTTTTTCAAAGGGAAATATAAAAAAATATAATTATGAAAGTAGTTTTAGGAATGTCCGGCGGAGTAGATTCGGCGGTATGTGCGAAACTACTTCAAGACGCAGGACACGAGGTGGTGGCTGTTTTTATGAAAAATTGGGAAGATGGAACAGAAGAATGTACAGCTTTAGAAGATTTTACAGCGGCAGAAAAAGTCGCGAAAAAATTAGGAATAGAATTCCACTCAGTTAATTTTTCCAAAGAATATTGGGAAAATGTTTTTGAATATTTTATCGCAGAAAATAAAGCTGGACGAACCCCAAACCCTGATATTTTGTGTAATAAATTTATTAAATTTGATTCGTTTCTAAAATTCGCGGATTCTTTGCAGGCTGATAAAATAGCAATGGGACATTACGCGAAAGTTGATTTTAACAATCAAACGAAACTTTATGAATTAAAAATCCCGCGAGATTTAAATAAAGATCAAACTTATTTTTTACATGCTTTAAATCAAAACCAACTTTCGCGAACAATTTTTCCACTGTCTAATTTAACCAAACCGGAAGTGCGACAAATAGCTTTGGAAAACAATTTTATAAACGCTAAAAAAAAGGATTCCACGGGGATTTGTTTTATTGGAGAACGAAATTACGCGAAATTTTTGGCGAAATATGTTTCCAAAAACCCAGGTCATATTATTGATTTAGAAACAGGGAAAATTGTGGGCAAACACATTGGATTAAGTTTTTATACCATTGGACAAAGTAAAACACTGGGAATTGGAGGAGTAAAAGGATTTCCAGAAGGGAAATGGTATGTAATTAAGAAAAATTTCGCGGAAAATTCACTTTTAGTAAGTCAGAATGAGGAATTTTTAATGTCTGATACTCTACAAGCTAAAAACATGAATTGGATAGCGGGAAAAAATCCCGCGAAATTTTTTAAATGTCTCGGAAAAGTTCGTTATCGTGATAAGGGAGAAGAATGTTTAGTTAAAGTTCTTGAAAATAGCAAAATATCAGTCAAATTTGTGAGAAAAATTCGCGGGATTACTCCCGGACAATCAGTTGTGCTTTATGATGGGGATGTTTGTCTCGGTGGAGGAGAAATTGTTTGACAAAATAATAAAAAATAATAGTTTTTAGGAAATTTTTAAAATCACTAAAAAATGAAAAGAAAAAATGAAAAAAGTCCTAATAGTAAACTAGCAGAAATTAAAGATGTTTTAGTTAAAGGGGCTCTTTGGACTTCATTAGTGGTTGGTATAATTGTTGGAATTGGACAATATGATAAATATAAATTCAATAAGGCAAAGGAATTAGTAAAAAAGGAATTAAACCTCTCGGATAAAGAAGCCCAAAAATATGTTAATGATGCTTTAGATCATTACTACTATTCAAATGAAGCGGAGAGAGTTAATTTAATGCTTTCTTATGATCCAGTGGGGGATACCAAACGAAAAATGTCGCAAGGAGTGGGTTTTGTAATTGATAGCACCGCAAAAGATAGCATTCCAGACAAATAAAAATTTTCCCGCGAAATTATTCCTCGTCCTTTTCGTGAATTACATTTTCCACAGCAGCCCAAGTACTTAATTCGTCTTCGGGGACAATAATTGTGATTTTGTCTCCAACTTTACAGTGAAAAAAGGTTACTGAAGCATATAAAACATTATAGGCTCGTTTTTCAGTTAAAACTTGATATTGATTTCCATCTAAAATAAGTTTCCCAACTAATAATTTTCGCGGGATTAATTCAATTTGTTTATAAACAAAAGATCCGTTTGGTTGGATAGTTAATTTTAAACGATCACCTTCTACTAACTTTGATTTGGAAGCATAATTCGCAGGAACTGGATAAATTTGATCGTTCTCGTCAACCATATTTTGTCCATCAAAGATTCCTTCCACGATATTTTCTGGAGCTTCGGTGATAACTTTCTTTTTAGCTCGAACTTTTACTTTGTCTAATTCAATATTTTTCTCTTCCGCTAATATAGCCAGCCATTTTTCAGCAGCGGTAAATGATTCGCGAGTAGCTAAAATTGCTTCGTGTAATTTGTGGATAATTTCTTGTTCAGTCATTTTTTGTTTTTATTTTTAGTTCCAGATATTGTATCACAAAAAAACTCTATTTTCAAGTAAAATATGAGGGAATTTTTATACTTGTAAGGACAGATCGCGACCTCTTTCTACATCAATAGAGTCTGGCAAATTTTCGTTTTCCGACTTTTAAAACTAATTTTTTCGCGGTATTTTTGACCACAAAATTAGGATCTTCTATTTTTTCTCCATTTAGGCTAACTGCTCCTTGGATGACTAATCGCCGAGCTTCACCGTTTGATTTAGCAAAACCGCAAGTTTTGGAAATTAAGTCCAGAATTCCAATTTCCCGCGAAATTTTGAATTCCGGCATTTCGTCAGGAATCTCTTTTTTTACAAATTTAGTTTGAAAATCTTGATAAGCTTTTTCGGCTTCTTCTGCTGAATGTAGCCACTCAACAATAGTTTTTGCTAAAAGAACTTTAGCATCACGCGGAGAATTTTTAATCATTTCCATGAATTCGCGGGATTCTAGGTCGGTAAATACTTCAAAATATTGAGTCATTTCTTCGTCTTTAATTGACATTAGTTTTCCGAACATTTCGTTTGGTTCAGCATTTAAAGCCACAAAGTTCCCGTAAGATTTAGACATTTTTCGGCCGTCCGTTCCATTGATTATCGGTGTAGAAAGAATGAATTTTTCTTTATTCTTATATTTTCGTAAAAGTTCGCGCCCCATCAGCATATTAAAAGTTTGGTCAGTTCCGCCAATTTCCAAATCAACTTCCATTGCTACAGAATCATATCCTTGAAGCAAGGGATACATTATTTCGTGTCCGTGAACGGTTCCGCCTTTTTTTAATCTTTCCTGAAACATATCCCGTTCCATTAATTGCGGAACTGTTACTTGAGCCATTAGTTTGATAATTTCTGCTAGTGATAATTTGTCTAGCCAGTCGCCATTATATTTGATTGTAATTTTAGAAAAATCTAAGACTTTAGAAGCTTGTTCTTTCCAGTTTTGGAAATTTTCGCGAATTTCTTTGTCAGTTAAAACAGGACGAGTTGTATCTTTGCCCGTGGGATCACCAATTCGCACAGTTCCATTTCCAATTAATAAGATAACTTCGTGTCCTAAATCCGCGAATTCTTGAAGTTTTTTTAACACAACAGCGTGTCCCAGAGTTAAAAGAGAACCAGTCGGATCAATTCCCAAGTAAACTCGGATTTTCTTTTTTTTCATAAGTTCGGCTAATTTCGCGGGATTTGGTAAAACTTCCGCTACTCCGCGGGTCAAAATGTTTTCGATTGATTTTTCGCTCATATTTTAAGTATATAAAAAAGAATTATAGACTTCAAGAGATTTGAAATAAAAATCCCGCGAAATTTTCATTAATCTAAAAAAGGATAGGTTGCGACTTTAATTCTTTTGAACTAATACTTTGTTCAATATTTCTTTGAAATATTTCGCGGGATTTGCCTAGTGTTTTTTTTACATTTTTCTTGACCGCCCAAGATATCGGGCTTAAAATTTACGCCCAACACAAGATATAGTGTTTTCTTTAATCCTTAAAAACGATGATATTTAAAGTAAAAAAACGAACAGGAGAAATTGTGGATTTTAATCCGCGAAAAATTCAGCAGGCAATTTGGTTAGCAGCGAAGGCAATTGGTGGAAAAAATGAGCAACTTGCGACAGAGATTGCGGAAAGAGTTGTAAGCAAATTAGACGAAAAATTCGCGGGAAAAGTCCCAACTGTTGAAGAAATTCAAGATGTTGTTGAAAAAACTTTAACAGAGGAAGGACATTATCAAACAGCTAAATCTTACATTATTTACCGCGAAAAAAGAGCAGAAGCTCGATCAGATAAACAAGTTGTAGTAAATGTTGAAAATACTATTTCCGAATATCTAAATAAACTTGATTGGCGAGTTAATGCTAATTCTAATCAGGGATATTCCTTGGGGGGAATGATTCTAAATACCTCGGGAAAAGTGACAGCAAATTATTGGTTGTCACATATTTATTCACCAGAAATTGGAAATGCACATCGAAATGGAGACTATCATATTCACGATTTGGATATGTTCGCGGGATATTGTGCAGGGTGGTCTTTACGAGCTCTTCTCGAAGAAGGATTTAACGGGGTTGCTGATAAAATTGAGTCATCTCCACCAAAACATCTTTCAACTGCTGTTTCGCAAATGGTGAATTTTCTTGGAACTTTGCAAAATGAATGGGCCGGGGCACAAGCCTTTTCTTCTTTCGATACTTATATGGCACCGTTTGTAAAAAAATATGAATTAGAGGTCGAAGCAGAAATTAAAGAGATTAATCCAAAAATTCCCGCGAAAAAATTACAAGAACTAGTTGATAAAAAAACTTATCAATATGTTTTACAAAATATGCAGTCTTTCGTTTTTAACCTTAATGTACCAAGTCGGTGGGGGACACAAACTCCGTTTACTAATGTGACTTTGGATTGGACTTGTCCAGAAGATCTAAAAAATAAACGACTTTTGTTAGGAGGGAAACCTTTTGCATATACTTTTGGAGAACTGCAAAAAGAACGAGATATTGTAAATCGGGCATTTATTGAAGTTATGACTCACGGAGATGCTAAAGGGCGTGTTTTTACTTTCCCAATTCCAACTTATAACATTACTCCAGATTTTGATTGGGAAAATCCAAACACAGAGCCATTATTTGAAATGACCGCTAAATATGGAATGCCTTATTTTCAAAATTTTCTAAATTCGGATTTAGATCCCGGGCAAGTTCGTTCAATGTGTTGTCGTTTACAATTAGACTTAAAGGAACTTTTAGCACGAGGTGGAGGACTTTTTGGCTCAGCAGAAATGACTGGCTCAATTGGAGTTGTAACAATTTCTTTACCACGAATTGGTTATCAATTTAAAGGAGATGAAGAAAAATTTTTCGCGAGAATTGAATATTTAATGGATTTAGCGAAATCATCATTAGAAATTAAACGAAAAGAAATTCAGAAATGGATGGATCGGGGGCTTTTCCCTTATACCAAAAGATATTTGGGAACTTTGAATAACCATTTTTCAACTATTGGTTTGAATGGGATGAATGAAGCAATTAGGAACTTTACCAACGATAAACACGATATTACTGATAAATGGGGACAAAATTTCGCGGAAAAAGTTTTAGATTTTATGCGGAATAAATTAGTTGAATATCAAGAAGAAACAGGGAATCTTTACAATTTAGAAGCAACTCCAGCTGAAGGAACGACTTATCGGTTTGCCAAAGAAGATAAAAAAAGATTCCCGCGAATTATTCAGGCAGGAACATCAGAAGCGCCTTATTATTCAAACTCTTCACAATTACCAGTTGAATTTTCTGATGATGCTTTTGAAGCACTTAAACTTCAAGAAAAATTACAAGGGAAATACACAGGAGGGACAGTTTTTCATGTTTATGTTGGAGAAAGAATTTCTAGTCCAGAGGCTTGTAAGCAGTTAGTAAAAAAGATTTTAACGCAATTTCATATTCCGTATATCACAATTACACCAACTTTTTCTATTTGTCCGAAACATGGATATTTGGCAGGAGAACATGACTATTGTCCGAAATGTGATGCGGAATTAGGATTAAAAGATGTAGAAAAAGAAGACCGAAAAACCCGCGAAAAATTTGATTCAAGAAGGCAAAAAGCTTTGAAAAAAAATTGTAAAACTTGTTCACATGTTTCATAATTATTAACCACATTATATTACAAAATGACAAACAAAAATTCGGCATCGACAAACTGCAAAAGACAAAAATGCGAGATTTGGACTCGTGTGATGGGTTATCATCGTCCAGTTTCTCAATTTAACACTGGGAAAAAATCAGAGCACTATTCTCGACAACATTTCGCGGAAAATTG
>CAZMOH010000025.1:0-11387 GCA_964567875.1 uncultured Candidatus Peribacteria bacterium
GTCGAGACAATAATATGCCAGTTTTAGTTTTCAAACTCAAAGAAGATGGAGCTTTAAAGCGAGCGGTGGAAGGAGATGATTCAGTAGGGACAAAAATTGTAGCCTAAAATTTCGCGAATTTTTAAAATTCTAGGTCATCACTAGTGGCAAGTGATTCTTCTTTTTTTATCGTGCTAGCCGGACCACGCGAACATTCAACTAGAAAATCCTGACCAAAAATTTCTGAAATAGTTTGAGTTAAAACCCCGCGAATTTTTGGTTTATCTACCTGATCATGATGAAAAGTTGAATGAAAACAAAAAGTAATTGTTTTCCCTTGTATTTGCGGACGAGATGTTAAAAAAGATGTTTTAATAAAAACAGGAAAATTAGCTTTTTTAGCAATATTTTCCATTTGGTCTTTGATTTTTTGAGCAGTTATATCACCAACTAGCTTAGTTTCTGAGATATTTTTCCCGCTTTCTTTTTCAATATCTAAATTTGACTCATTTTCTTTTTTCGCGGGATTTTCTTCTTCTTCATCATCAAAAATAAAATCATCTTCTTCTGGGGTTTTAGAGTTCGGGGACTTCGCTATTGCTTGAGTTCTGTCAGATTGAGAAAGGGTTAGATTTGAATTAAAATCCCGCGAAATTTTCACTTGCTGTGTTTTTTCAGAACTAATTTGAGATTTAGTTTTGGAATTTAAAACAACTTCAGACTCTCCGGCCAGGGACGGGGATTTACCAGAAGTTAATTTCACAACAGCGATTTCCAAGGGAAGTTCAGTTATTGGCGAAGTTTTTAGTTGTAATAAAGCTTTTTCAATTTCCTCAATAGTTGGGACGAGTTTTGCCAAAATTTCGCGGGATTTTAGACTTTGAAACATTTTTTCGCGAAGAAATCCCAGAAAATCGTGTCCAAAAGTTCGTAAATCAGCTCCATTACGAGAAACTGTTCGTAGAATTTCAAAACCTTGTTCGGCATCGTTTTTTTCAATAGCTTGCCAAAAATTTTCCAGCATTTCACTAGAAGAAATTCCCAAACTTTCGCGAACAATTTTAGCTGTAATTTTTCCACTACTTTCTGAGGCAATTTGGTCTAAAGCTGAAATAGCATCACGCAATCCACCTTCGGCTTTGCGAGCAATCAATTCCAAAGCAGTTTTTTCGGCCTGAAATCCTTCTGCTTCACATATTTTTTCTAGTCTTCCAACTAATTGTTCGATAGTAAATCTTCCAAAAATAAAAGTCTGGCAACGAGAAATTATAGTATCTAAAATTTTGTGTAATTCGGTTGTTGCCAAAATAAAATAAGCATGCTCAGGTGGTTCTTCCAAGGTTTTTAAAAGTGCATTAGAGGCATCTTTGGTTAGCATGTGCACTTCATCAATAATATAAACCTTATTTTTCGCGAAATTTGGAGTAAAATTCACTTTTTCCCGAAGTTCACGAATATCATCAATTCCTCGATTAGAGGCAGCGTCAATTTCAATTACATCAACTAGATTTCCTTCAGCAATATTTTGACAAGTTTCACATTTTCCGCAGGGAGAACCATTTTGTAAGTTTTCACAATTCAATCCCTTAGCCAGCAAACGCGCTAAAGAGGTTTTTCCTGTTCCGCGAGATCCCGCAAAAAGATAAGCATGAACAGGTTTCCCCGCTTTAAGAGAATTTCTTAAAGTTCGGACGACAGATTCTTGTCCAACAATATCATCAAAAGTTTGTGGTCGGTATTTCAAAAAAAGTGCTTGATTCATTTTTGGGGGAGGAATTTCGCAAAAATTCTAGATTATTTTTTAAAAAACTCAAAATTTCGCGGGATTTTCCTAAAAAAGATAAAAATCTATAATTTTTAGAAAATATATTCATAATTTGTTCATTTGAAAAAAATATTTTCCCGCGAAAAAAATAATACTAAACTGATTTTCCAAATGGTGCCGAGGGAGGGAATCGAACCCTCACTCCTTGCGGAACACGATTTTGAGTCGTGCGCGTCTACCAATTCCGCCACCCCGGCTAAACTGAGTTCAGATGGATTTTAAAAAGTTTTTTCGGAAAAGCAACAAAATTTCGCGGGATTTGCTAAGCAGATTTTAATGGTTTTTTTTCTGGCAAGTGTAAAGCTTTCATCAAGTTTTTATCATTGTCATCCAGCGTAATAGTGCGAATTGGGAACGGAATTTGAATTCCTTTTTCGTCAAAATCAATTTTTAGTTGTTGTATAATTTGAGAGCGCACCAAAAACCAATTAGTAGTTGATTCAATCCAGAAACGAACCTGTAAATTTATTGCTGAATCACCAAACTCTGTCGCCAAAACTTGGACGGCTGGCTCAGGAACAACAAGTGGATTCTTTTTTACAGATTCTAAAGCAGTTTGAATAGACATCGCCAATGGAGTGTCATAATGAACTCCCACATTAAACGAAATCCGGCGAAATGAATTCGCGGTAAAGTTTTGTACCACCGCTGTAATCATTTTAGCATTAGGAATTATTAGATTGGTTCCATCAAAAGCTTGTATTTGGGTTGTTCTTGCATCAATTTCTATAATTTTACCTAAATTATCATCAATTTTTACAATATCCCCAATTTGGAATTTCTTTTGAGTTAGAATCATTACTCCAGCTATAAAATTTGATAGTAAGTCTTTTAAAGCAAAACCAATACCAACTCCCAAAAAAGCAATTAAAGAAGATAGATCAAGCCCCATTATATTAAAAGCAATAATAACTCCCAAAGTTATAATAACGGCATATGTAGTTCGACCAACTAGAATCATAATTTCTTGTCCAAGATCTCGATTCCTTAAACGGAAAAGAACAATTTTTTTTATAAATCCCGCGAAAATAAATGATAGAATAACTACCACTATCGCCGCAAAGAGTAACGGGAGCATATGAAAAAAATCTCCAAAAAATTGCGAAATTCCAGAACTAGTTTTTTCTTGAGCAGTATTGGCGCTTCCGCGAGCACTTAAGGCGTAGATTGTTTCAATAAACATTTTTAATAAATTAATTCCCTCTATTATATATGATTTAAGTATTTTTTTCAAATATAAACTTATTAATTTTACCAACTATTTCGTTTATTTCGTTGAAATTTCGCGGAATTTCTGTTATAATCAACAGGAAAATAAAAATAAATTTTATAAAATGCTGTTAATTACTTCACAATCATTTCCACACTATGGATTAGAACGTTTTTTTAAATTTGCTCAGGAGTTAAGTGTTGACGGAGTTGAAATTCTAATTAATTCAAATTTTGACACACAAGATCCTAGCTATTTAAAGGAACTAGAAGCAAGATTTAAAGTCCCAATTAAGGCTTTTACTTTACCTACTAAGGGGGCAGACAAATTTATTAATGCTTTTGAAAAAGTCGTTTCTCATTTTGAAGGATCTACAGTGAATCTGTCTTCCCCAGAAGTTTTATCTTTTTCTTATAAGAAATGGATGGAAAACTCTGTTCCGCAGTTATCTAAAAGATTTCGTTTAAATTTAAATAGAATCACTCTGCCTGCAGAAACAATTATGGGGATAATTCCCGCGAGAAATGAGGCATCACTTCATATGTTACGACAAAAAGGGAATGTGGCAGCTGATTTGTCTGCTTTATGGAAAAATACTGAAGATGTGATGAGAGTTCCAGACTTTCTTCGTGAAAAAATGAAGGTGGTATATCTTTCAAATGTGCGAAATGGTAGTATGTATGCTCCGCTGCCAATTGGTATTTTACCAGTGGAAAGTTTTTTAACTAAACTAGCGCGAGATGATTATCGTGGAGATTTTATTATAAAAATTTCGCCAAGAAACTTACATGAAGGGAATTGGGAGAGAATGATGGAAACAATGCAAGAATCTAAGGATTTTTTTGAGAAATATTATAAGAAAGATTAAACTTTAATTATGAAGTTTATCGTAAATACAGCTTTTGATCCGCATTTTTGTGCTATTTTTTCAGAGGAAAACAAACTTTTATCAAAAAAGGTGTGGATAGAACGAGCAACTGATGGCAAGAATGTTTTTGATTTTTTAAAAGAAAATCCTGCGAAATTCTCATTTTGTGGTGGGGTGTCTGGACCAGGTGGATTTACTTCATTGCGTGTTTCTGCAAATGTATTGACATCAATTTCATTAGTAAATTCTATTCCTATTCATCAAATTAGTGCCGAAAAATTTCTTTCATCAGTTTTAGGGCATAATGATTTTTTATTGAATTCATTTGGAAAAGCTGTTTGGAAATATGAAAATAATAAAATTTCGCGGGATTTTATTCAGAACATATATAAAGAAAAAAAGTGGTTTGTTAATCTTTTGCCTTTAGAAAAACAAAAAGAATTTCCAAATAAAATTATAGGTGATTTAGATGATATTGAACAAAAATTATTGGAATGTTTATTAGAAACAGAACCAGTTAATGTTTTTATTCCCCATTATGAAGTAGCTCCAGTCTAGAAGGAAAGTTGTTTTTTGGCAGATTTTTTTTAACACAGAGAGCTAAACTAAATCAGCAGTATCTTTTTTTAATTTGTTCTTTAAAATAAGATTTTCCTTATTGGAAAATATATTCATAACAAATTTATCTTTGAGAGTGATTCTATACAAAAAGTCTTCGCGAGTCATAATGGTGTATTTTAGTTCTTTTTCCGCGAAATTTTCATTAACAAAATTTTCAATAGCTTCCTTCTTGACGTTTCCAACAATAAAAATGTCGGTATCTGCATTATCTTGTCCAATGAAATGTCCAGATAGAATTAAAATGTCTAACGAATCAGAAATCTTGGAAATATTTTTTAATATGACTTCATTTTCTTTAGAATTTTTACGAATAATAGATGTTAGTTCGGATAGAATAGGGAAATGAGGATTTACTTTATAATATTTTCGTCTATTTCTTTCTGAAGATTTAAGCATTCCAATATTTTCCAAATTTGTTAGTTCTCGTCTTAGGGAGTTTATTTGTTCATCTAAAATACGAGTTAATTCTCTGATAAAGAATTCTTCATCTGGATTTAGTAAAAATTGGTAAAATAATTTTACACGTGCTCCTGAACCGAATATTTTTTTGAGCATTTTTTTTGAACAAAAAGTACTAGCACACAAAAAGTATTCATTTTTAATTATTTTGTCAAAAGTTTTTTTGTCTTTTTTTGTTTGTGCTTTATTTAAAGGAGTTTTTTTGTAGAAAAAAACTTTTCATGAACTAAAATTTTGTAATTATTGTACAAAAAAAATGTTCATATAATTTTATTAAGAACAATAAAATTATTCAAAAAATAGAATTTCGCGGGATTTTTTGTTTTTCAAAATTCCTCTTTTTATAACTCTAAACCTGTTTGACGGAGTACGAGTGTCAGCGAGCGCTCCTAGTCTTTCCCAGTTCCACTTTGCCGAAGGCGAAATCCTGCGGATTTTTCCGCAAAAAAAAGAAATAAGATAGAGTTCGAACTCATATACATCCACAAAGATTCCAAACTAAATCTGGGAATTATTCATTGATAAAAATTTCGCGGGATTTTTTCCTTATACAATAAAATGCTATTAGATTAATTAGATTTTTGAGCAATTAGTTCTTTTGGATCAGTAGTTATAATACTGTCTTCACTTTGGCTAGCGATTATTTGAATGGCTACATGTTGATTTCCCGCGAAAAATAAACCTTGTCCTACTCCAGAATTTAATAACAAATATTGTTCTTGTTCAGTTAAATTAAATACTTTTTTTAGTTTTTCAATAGCAATTGGTGCTTGTCTGAGCAAAACTTGGAGAGAGGAATTGGCTATAATTGGTTTTCCCCAGCGTGAATCAAGGAAATCTTCAACATCTTGGGTAATAGTTGTTACTCCGAGATAATATTTTCTTGCTCTTTTAACTAATCCATGTAAAAACTTTCCAGAATCTTCATATTGGACGATATTCCAAGCCTCATCAACAACCAGTAATCTTCGTTTCAATTCACTACGAATTTTATTCCAAATAAAGTTTAGTAAAATATACATTGAAATAGGACGTAGTTGTTCTTCTAAATCACGAATGCAGAAGGTTACTAGCCCAGAACCTAAATCGACATTTGTTTGATCAGAAAATAATCCCGCGAAAGTTCCATTAGTAAATCTTTCTAAACGGGTCGCTAAATCTTGTCCTCCAGCCATTGATTCCAGCATATTTTTTAAATCATGCATGGTTGGCATTTCCATTGAACCAGGATTTTCAGTTTCAGTTGTAATTCCTTTGATTGCATATGTTTGTAAAATTGCTTTATCTAAAACTCCTTGTTCGGTAGGTGTTAGTTTTCCCAACATCAAATTCATCAAGCCAGTTAAATTTATCGCGGCTTCCCGTAAAGCTTCACCAGGTTTTTCTTCTTCAGAAAATGTTTTTGGTAAATCAAAAGGATTAATTCGTTGATTAGAGTTGAGAGAAACATTTATATAAGTCCCCCCGACCGTTCTAGTTAGAGTTTCATATTCATTTTCTGGATCAAGAATTAGGACATCAGTTCCTAGCATTAGGGAACGCAGTATTTCTAGTTTTACAGTATAAGATTTACCAGCACCAGACTTCGCGAAAACAACTTCATTGGCATTTTCTAATTTAAAGCGATCAAAAATAATTAGAGAATTGTTATGTCGGTTTAATCCGTATAAAATTCCTTCATTAGAAGTTAGATCATTTGAAACAAAAGGAAACATTGTAGAGAGAGGACTGGTGTTCATATTTTGTACAACGTCAAGCATATCAGTGGCTTGTGGTAAAGTAGATTCAAAAGCTCGTTCCACCTGAAAGTCTCCAGGACGAGTCATAACCATTTGTCCTCCGAGAATTGTTTCTAGTTGTTTAGAAATTTTCTTTAATTTTTCCTCTGTTTCAGCATAAATTGTAAAATATAACCCAACTTGAAAAAATCTCTCAATACCACGTTGCAAGTCAATACGAAGTTGTTCAGCATCTTCTAATGCTGTGTCTAAGGCCGTGTCATTTATAACCCCTCTTTTTTGGTTAATGTGTTTTGTTGAAAGCATTTCTGCGACCTTTTTTCGCAGGATTTTTAACATTTGATCGGATTTTGTAGGATAGACAAAAATAGAAATATCCATTGTTGCATCAAAGTTGATAATTGGATTTAACCAATTAGCCTCTAAATAACGTGGATAATTAAATACAAAAAAACTTTTTACAAACATTCCATTAAGTTTCATGGTATTTGAGGTTAGCTCCACTGAACTAGGAGAAACTAAATCCTTGATGGAAGTTGTTCCTGATTGATAAAGTTTTTCAGCTTCAATTATTCTTTTGCGAATTTCTTTTGTAAGTTTTTTCTTGTCTTTTTTAGGATCAAAATTCTCAAACAACTTATCTAACTCGGAGTTATTAACTATTTTTTCGCGAGATTTTTCTTGCATAACATTGTCATTACTATTGTTTTTTTTATTAATATTACTTTCTTGATCTATATTATTGTTTGCTGATTTTCTTTTTCGTTCTTCAGCAAGTTTCTTGTTTTTTTCTACATGAACTTGCCATTTTCTCTTTAAATTTTCAATAAATCCAAAACCAATTGATCCTTTTTTTTCAGTATTGGTAATAGTTATTTTTCCAGAATTTTGATCATCTCTTTTTGCCGACTTATTATCAATAATGGACTGTCCAATATTATTATTTTGGACATTTTTTACTTCATTATTCTGATTTGTTTTTGTGTTATCCATTTATTTTTTCTAATTATCCGTTAATTATACCAAATAACAAGCTTTTTTTCAACTATTTATACTGGTTTAAAAAGAGAAAAGTGTTTTTTTTTAATTCTGTGAAATTTTACCGATGAAATAGTTTGTCTAAATCACTAAAACTCCAAAAAATATGATTAGGACGACCATGTGGACAAAGATTTCGCCACTGTGTAGTTTGAAAATCATCTAAAAGTTTTTGCATCTCCGCCGGTTCCATTTTGTCCCCAAACATCACTGCACCACGACAACTTTTGTATTCTAATATCTTCCGCAAGAAATTATCTAACGGGGTTTCGCCAACTTGGTCATTTTTAAAGTAATGAGAAAATCCCGCGAAAATTTCGTCTAAATTTTCATTAACTAGTAATTTAGGAACAGCCAAAATTTCTTTATTTTTAGCAAAATCAAATCCCAGTTTTTTTAATTCTTTACTATTTTTCCAAATAATTTCCCAATCGCTGTCTTCAATTTTTAGAGAGTGAGGAATAAGTAGTTTCTGGATTTCTTCTCCTAATTTTTCGCGGGAATTCCAGAATTTTTCAAACCTTTGGCGTTCGTGCAAAGCGTGTTGATCAAAAATCCAAAGCCCATTTTCTGCTTCGGCTAGAATATATTTTCGAGCAACTTGACCAACTAATTTTAGTTCTCCAGCTGGGAGAGCCTTTTCCACTCCCGTTAATTTTAAGTCGTCTTTGGAATTGTTTTGTTCAAAATCTTCTGAATTTTGAAAATCCCGCGAAAAATTTAGTTCAGAGAATGACTTTAAATCTGAGTTTAAGTTATTTAAGTAGGTGTTAAGTCCAGACTTAGATATTTTGGGGTAATTTCGCGGAATTTTAGAAGTATTATTAATTCTAGAAGAAGGTTGATATTCCCTGATATTAGAAGTAGCAGGAAATTTTTGAGCAAAACTAAATCCGCTACTAAATCCTGAATCAGCGATTTTTTCCAGAGCCGAAATACTTGCCTGCTTTACTGCCCGAAAAACATCACCAGCTTCTGCAAATTTTACTTCCAACTTGCGTGGATGAACATTTACATCAACCAAAATCGGATCAATTTCCAAAAAAATCGCGAATTTAGGATGCAAGTGATGTTCAATTCCCGCTGATTGGACATAAGCTTCTCGAATAGCATAACTTAGTTTATAATCCTCAATTCGCCGTCCATTTACAAATAAAAACTGTGATTTTTTATTAGATATACACTTTCCTGGTTTAATTAAAAATCCAGAAATAGAAATTTCGCGGGATTTAAAAAAAACCTCAGTTAAATCATCAGGATTTTCTTTTAAAATTTCAGCAATACGCGATTTTTGTTCGCTTGCTGGTAAATCTAAACTCAGTTTTCCATCTTTATAAAATTTAAAACTAACTCTAGGATTAGCTAAGGCAAAAGCTTGAATTTCCCGCGAAATTTCGCGTATTTCGGTTATATTAGTCTTTAAATGAGCTAGTCGGGCGGGAGTTGGATAAAACAATTTCTTAATTTCAACTGTCGTTCCAGTGTTAGCTGGAGCGGGGGATTCGGTAATATTTTTTCCCGCGAAAATTTGAATTTTTGTTCCTATTTCGTCAGCAGTCCTTTTAGTTACTAAAACAAAGTCAGAGACCGCTGAAATGGCGGCTAGGGCTTCTCCACGAAATCCAAAAGATTGCACAGAAAATAAATCGTCAATTTTACTAATTTTAGAAGTGGCGTGTCGCAGATGACATTTCTTTGCATCTTCAGGAGACATTCCAGTTCCATCATCAATTATTTTTATCAAATCTTTTCCGCCATTTTCAATCCAAATTTCAATATTTTTTGCTCCAGCATCAAGAGAATTTTCTAGACACTCCTTAACTACACTAGCAGGACGTTCTACGACTTCGCCAGCCGCAATTTGATTGGCTAGCTCTGGGGGAAGAATTTTTATTGACATCAGGGGAATTCTAGAAAATTTCGCGGGATTTTCAAATAAAAAAACTTGCCAGAAAAAACAAAATTATTAACATCCGTCTGATTTTTATTAAATTCAATAGAAAATGTCTCAGATTTTACGCGATTTCACACTAAAGTATTGTAAAGACGAAGTTCCGGAGTTACTTCCAGGACAAATTGTAAAAGTTCACCAAAAGATTAAAGAAGGTAACAAAACACGAATTCAGGTTTTTCAAGGAACAGTAATTGCGGTCAATCCTGGTCACGGGATTAATTCAACTTTTACGGTGCGTAGAATCGCTTCTGGAGTAGGAGTAGAGAAACTTTTTCCAATTCATTCGCCAAATATTGTTAAAATTGAAGTGATGCGTTCTCAAAAAGTGCGTCGGGCAAAACTAAACTTTTTACGGGAACGACAAGGTAAAGCTTTGCGTTTGAAAGAAGTTAAAAAAGAGTTACGGGTTAAAAAATTTCAAAAACCAGTCAAAGAAGTAGCTAAGACAGAAGAAGTAGCGGAAGAAAAAACAGAAAAAGCATAATTTCGCGGGATTATAATTAAAACAATTTAAAAGCATCTTTACGATGCTTTTTTTTTACAAATTACAAAATATGAACTAAAATTCCCGCGAAATTTTTCATTTGGTTATGAAAGAAATACATATTGCAAATTTAATAGAAATATTCTCCTATTCGGGAGCAGTTTTTTTGCTAACAATTTTATTTTTTCCTAAATTCATCAACTTAATTAAAAAATTTAAATTAACACAGAAAATTCGTTCAGAAGCACTAATGGGAAAAGCTCCTCTATTTTCCGCTCTCCATGCTCATAAATCGGGAACTCCGACTATGGGAGGAGCATTAATATTGGGATCAGTTTTAATTATGGTTGTTTTTTCGCGGATTTTGGCTTACTTCGGTTTAATGGATCATTCCATCCTAAATCGAGGAGAAACTTATTTGCCAATTTTTACCTTATTTTTTGTTGGAATTTTGGGTTTAATTGATGATTATCTAAATATTACTGAAAAAAATGCTCAAAAAGGACTTTCGGCGAAAGTTAAACTCTGGTCGTTAATTGCTTTTGCTGTTTTAGGAGCTTTGTGGTTTTCCTTTAAATTAGGTTGGTCAATAATTCATATTCCAGGAGTAGGAGACTTTGACATTGGTTTATGGTATGCTCCTTTGTTTGTTTTAGTGGTTGTCGGAACTTCTAATGCGGTTAATATTACAGATGGACTAGATGGTTTAGCGGGCGGACTTTTAATGATTGCTTTTGGAGTTTTTGCGGTAATCTCTTATTTTTACGGATTACCAATTCTCGCGGTTTTTTGTTCGATGATTGTAGCCAGTCTAGTGGCTTTTTTATGGTTTAATGTCCCCCCCGCGAAAATTTATATGGGTGATACGGGCTCATTAGCTTTGGGGGCAACTCTGGGGGTTATTGCCATGCTGACAAACTCAGTTATAATTTTAATAATAGTTTGTGGTGTTTTTATTGCGGAGACTTTATCAGTTATTTTACAGCTTTTTTGGAAAAAGAAATTCAAAAAAAAGCTTTTTAAAATTGCCCCCATTCATCATCATTTTGAAGCTTTGGGATGGTCAGAAGCACAAATTACAACTCGCTTTTGGATTATTGGGGCAGGATTTGGAATAATTGGTTTAATTCTTGGGCTTTTAGGAATGGGGAATTTGTGAAAAAATCCCGCGAAATTTTAATCAACAATTTTCAAATAACATTCTTCACAG
>CAZMOH010000026.1:0-6631 GCA_964567875.1 uncultured Candidatus Peribacteria bacterium
ATTCTGTATTTTTTTCTTAAAAATTCCCGCATGTTCAAATAATGGTAAAAAAATTTTCGTATATACATTATTTTTATTTTCCATCTTTAATCCTGTATGATTTTCCATTTTACCACTTTTTTCAAATGACCTTTAGGAACGGTAAATCCAGAAGCTTTAACATGTCCTCCTCCACCATATTTTTCCGCTAAAGCTTTAACATCAATATCATCACGACGAGTTCGCAAGGATGCTTTAACATTATTCCGTTCATCTTCGGAAAGCATTACCGAATATTTAATATTTTCCATAGAAGAAATTATATCTATAATTCCACCCAAATCCTGACGAGTGGCTCCCATTGATTCGTAATCTTGGCGATAAACACCGATAATTGCTACTCCATCATCAGTAATGTGTAAATTTTTTAAAACCTTTCCCCAAAGTTTGAATTTTTTAAGATCATGGTTGTAGAAAAAATTCCGCGAAATTTTGGAAATATTTCCACCAGCTTCTACCAACTCTGAAGCGTAAGTATAAGTAATTGGAGTCGTGTTTTGATGAACAAAACCCCCTGTGTCTGTGTATAATCCAAACAATAAGCAAGTAGCTATTTCTGGAGTAATTTTAACTTCTAAATTTTTTAAAACCTCATAAGTTATTTCACAAGTCGAACTAGCTTCAGTATTTACAAAATTTATTTCTCCAAAAAAATCATTGGTTGGATGATGATCAAAGTTAATTTTAAAAGTTTCATTAGACAAAATTTCAGGTTTAGATTCTTGAAATTTAGTCATTCGTTTATCCCCACAATCCATAAAAACAATCCCCTCATAATCTTTAGGATTAAAATCTAGTAGATATTCTTTCCAGGGAGTCATAAAATGAAAATTTCGCGGTATTTCATCAATACAAGCTAGGGAAACATCAAGTCCTTTTTGTTTTAATCCCAAATATAATCCCATGCTTGATCCTGTCGTATCTCCATCTGGATTGGCATGAGAAATAATTAAAAGTTTTGGTTTTTCTTTTAAATACTCACGAAAAGTATGCAAATTATTTTGATCAATTTTTAGACAATTTTTTATCATAATTTTAGGTTTATTAAAACAAGGTTTCATTTTACAATATAAAAAAACAAATGTCAAAAGAAAATCCCGCGAAATTTTATTTCATAGGAAACGCTTCTTCCATTTTTAACAGATAATCCCAATCATCAGCAATAACCTTCATTAAATCTTGTAAAATTTCTTTATTTTCTGGTTTTAATAAATGTTTAGTTCGTCCTTGTAAGGATAAGAACTCCTCTAATGGCTCATTTTTTTCGCGATAAGTTTTACTTGCTTTTGGCTTATAATTAACTTTCCAGCGTCCGTGATCAACTTCATAAAGTGGCCACAAACCAGCATCTGTTGCTAACTGTGAAATTTTAATACCTAATTCTGTTTTATATTTCCAATTAGTTGGACACATTGAAAAAGCGTTTAAAAAAGAAGGTCCTTCCGTTTCAAAGGCCTTACGAGCTTTTTTCATCAAATCAAAAGAATTCGCGGGATTTATCTGAGCAACATAAGGAGTGTTGTGAGCAGCTATAATTCTGGTTAAATTTTTTCGATGCTGAAGTTTTCCTACAATTTTTTTACCAACTGGCGAAGTATGTGTTGAAAACCCAACAGTTGTGGCACTTGAACGCTGATAACCAGTATTCATATAACCTTCATTGTCAAAACAAATATAAGTAAAATCATGCCCTCTTTCTATTGCCCCACTCAACCACTGAAATCCTATATCATAAGTTGCTCCATCTCCCCCAACCGCCAAAAATTTAATTTTTTTTTGATTTTCCGTTAATTTTCCTTTTTTTGCGAAAGATTTCCACGCCGACTCTACTCCAGAAATTACCGAAGCGGCATTTTCAAAAACAGAATGAATCCATGGAACTTCAAAAGCGTTTTGAGGGTATGGAGAAAAACAGATTTCTGAACATCCCGTCGCATTAGCAACAACAACTGGATTATCAATAGTTGTTAGAGCTTGTTTCAAAATCACAGAAATCCCGCATCCTGGACAAAGCCGATGTCCTCCAGCGAGTCGCTGTGGATTTTGGGATAACTTTTTTAAGTTTGGAATAAACGGTTTTTTGTCTTTCATCAAAACAAGTATACGGAAATCCCGCGAAATTTTAAATTTTTGTGTGTTTTATATTTTAAAAACAAAAAATAATTAGTAATTTGGTTTTTTCAAAAAACTACTTAAAATCTCAAAGAATGGAAAAAAGTTTTCAGATAAGAGTTAGAATTTTAAAGATATTTTTCGCGGGAATTGTTTTAATTTTTGGGATAAGACTTTTTTATTTGCAAATTTTAAAATATGATGACTACGCTGCTGAAGCTAAAGCTCAACATGAAAAACGTTCTATTCTGCCAGCACGACGCGGAAAAATTTTGGTTAAAAAAAATTATCTATCAAATGAATTAGTCCCATTGGCAACAAATAACACCTTAAAGATGTTGTTTATTGATCCATTAATCTTGAATTACCCTAAATATAATAAAAATTTACCAATTTCGAAACAAAAAAAAACAGGAGATCCTGAAAAAGTCGCGAAATTATTAGCTCCTCTTTTAATAAATAGTCATTGCGAAGAAACCGAAGGCTGTAGTTTAAAATTTGATTTAGAAGAACTTTCACCATTGGAAAAAATGGCGATTGATATTTATAAACAAGAATTAACCAAAATTTTTTCAGAAATTGAAAAACGAAAAATAGTTATTTTTACTGATATTTCCGAATCTCGTGCCAAAACATTACTAGATTTAAAAATTCGCGGGATTTTTATTGAAAATAATAATGTTATAATTGACCCAACTTTAATTTCTTCTCCAACAGAAATCGCTGAAAAAATAGCTCCCTTATTAGGATTAGATAAAGATAAGTTAGTTCCCTCAATTACTAGAAGAATTAAAAGATATGTTGAAATAACTCATAAAATTGTCCCCGAAATTGCTGATAAAATTATCTCTTTGAAGAAAAATCCTAAATTCCGCGAAATTTTACGAGGAGTACAATTAAGAGATGAACACTGGCGATATTACCCAGAAAAACAATTGGGGGCCCAGGTTTTAGGATTTGTTGATAATCAAAATACTGGACAGTATGGAATTGAAGGGCGATTTAATGATATTTTAAAAGGACAAGCAGGAGAAATTATGGGAGCCATTAATACTCACGGACAACGAATTTTCTCTAAAGATTTTATTTTAAAGAAAGCTCGAGATGGAGCTGATATTGTTTTATCAATTGATAGAATTGTTCAAGGGGAAGTAGATCGTATTTTACAAAACGACTTGAATTATTTTCGCGCAGATTTTGGACAAATAATTGTTATTAATCCAGAAACTGGAGAAATTATTGCCATGGCAAACGCTCCAAGTTTCAATCCAAATGAATTTAGTGATGTTTTTAGTAAATATGAAATTGATCCTAATCAGGAACAAGCTGATCGAGAAGATGAAACCTTCAATCAAAGAATCCCAACTATAGAAATTGCCGGAAAACTTTTTCGATATTTTAACACTTGGGGTCCACAAGTTTTTCGTAATAAAATTATTTCTGATGAATATGAACCAGGATCTGTTATTAAAGCTCTTACTATGGCCGCTGCCTTAAATTCTGATGAAGTAACTCCACAAACAACTTATAATGATTCCGGTCCAATTAAAGTTGATAAATTTGAAATAAAAAACTCTGACGAAGTTTATGCTGGAGAAACGACAATGATTGATGTTATAAATAGATCTTTAAATACGGGTATGGCTTTTGTAACTAGAAAAATGGGCCGCGAACTTTTTTATCAGTATTTAAAAAATTGGGGATTTGGGCAATATACGGATATTGAATTAGACGGAGAAGCTCGCGGAAAATTAGAATTTTGGCAGGATTGGGCAGAATCTGAATTAATTACTCACGGTTACGGACAAGGATTTACGGCTAGTCCCCTGCAAGTAGCAATGGCTTTTGCTTCTTTAGCAAACGGTGGATATTTAATGAAACCATTACTAGTTAAAGAAATTCATCATCCAAATGGAGAAATTGAAACATTTAATCCAGAAAGAGTTCGCCGAGTCATTTCTGAAAAAACTTATCAAACAATCAAAGCGATGCTCCTAAACTCGGTAGACAACGGAGTTGCGCGTGGGGCCCGAGTTAAAGGTTATACTGTCATGGGAAAAACCGGAACTTCTCAAACTTATCACAATGGAAAGGCTTTACGTGGTGAGGGTACAACTATTACTAGTTTCGCGGGATTTGCTCCTATCAAACATCCCAAATTCGTAGTTCTAGTCAAATATGATTATCCTAAAAGGTCACAGTGGGGATCAGAAACTGCTGCTAGAACTTTTCAAAAAGTCGCAAAATTTTTATTTTCGTATTATAAAATCCCCCCAGATCGATAAAATCCCGCGAGATTATAAACTATCAGCAAAACAAATTTCGTGATTTTTATTATGTTCAAAAAGAACCCATCCCCAATCTCCATTTTTTATCCCCGCCGCATTTCCTTCATCGAAATCAATATGACATTCTGGCACAAATTTTTCTGAAACACGAATAATTACATCTTCAAACACAATTTCGCGGGATTTTAATCCGGCCCGTACAGCAACTTCTTGTCCATGCATTACTCCCCAACCTTTCGCAGTTTTTGGATCAAGATGAATGTGTCTTTTCGCAATAATCAATCCCTCCTCTTTTTCAACGATTCCCATTGGACCAATTATTTTAAAAGGACTAGACCCCTGTAAATCTCCAGAAAGGCGAATTTGCGGATTCTTTACTCCTAAGTGAAAAACATCTCCCAACATTATTTCACACTGTGTTTCTGAACGAACTGGGCCGAGAACTCTCATTTCTAGTTCTCCTTTTTCCCCAACAATTTTGACTTTTTCTTGTGCGGCAAACTGTCCTGGTTGTAGCAGATTATGAAGTTTTTGCAGCTGATAGTTTTTTCCAAAAAGTTGCTCTAGATCAACCTGTGATAGGTGAATATGATGATTGGAGAGATTTATGACAACTTTCATTTTTTGTGTTTAATTTCCCGCAAATTTTAACAATTTTTTGAAAATCCCGCGAAATTTTTTCAAGGTTTATGGTGCACGAGAGAGGATTTGAACCTCCACGGGAAAAATTCTCCCACTAGCCCCTCAAGCTAGCGCGTCTACCGTTCCGCCACTCGTGCTAAAATTATTTTTAATCCATTCTTTACCACATCCAGACTTGAGGAATTTTTCTCTTTTACGAGCTTCTGGACGTGTTTTAAGCTCTTCATAATGAATTAATTTAAAAGGTTTATATGGTTTTGTTGTCTTTTCTTTGCCAAGATTATGTTGATTGACTCTTCTTTCTAGATTATTTGTAAGCCCTACATAAATATATTTACGAATCTGACTTTCTAGAACATAAACATAAAACATATTGGAATGTTATAGAAGGGAATAAATATGTCAAAGGTTTGCGCGCCTGCCTGCCGGCAGGCAGGTCTACCGTTCCGCCACTCGTGCTAAAATTATTTTTAATCCATTCTTTACCACATCCAGACTTGAGGAATTTTTCTCTTTTACGAGCTTCTGGACGTGTTTTAA
The DNA here is from genome assembly GCA_964567875.1 of uncultured Candidatus Peribacteria bacterium. GTDB lineage: Bacteria > Patescibacteriota > Gracilibacteria > UBA4473 > UBA4473 > JALVIB01. The sequence continues at coordinate 5,622 of CAZMOH010000026.1, forward strand.
GCTCTTCATAATGAATTAATTTAAAAGGTTTATATGGTTTTGTTGTCTTTTCTTTGCCAAGATTATGTTGATTGACTCTTCTTTCTAGATTATTTGTAAGCCCTACATAAATATATTTACGAATCTGACTTTCTAGAACATAAACATAAAACATATTGGAATGTTATAGAAGGGAATAAATATGTCAAAGGTTTGCGCGCCTGCCTGCCGGCAGGCAGGTCTACCGTTCCGCCACTCGTGCATTTTTTAAAACAACTATAGATAAGTTTGCTTATTTATTAAAAACTTTCAAGCAAAAATTTCGCGGGATTTTAGGCAGCCATCATACGGAAGACTTCAATTTTTTCGTCGGCATTATCTATATTAGGAACAATATTCGGATGTGGACCAATTCCCGTAAAGCGATAAAGCATAAGTTCGCCAGTTTGATCTGGTTTTAGTAAGAAAAGTTCAGTCCCTGTAGCATTCTGTAAAACAAGCTCTTCCCCATTACGGTTCTCAATAATTAGCAAATTTTGAAAATCACGCATATTAACTAAAGTACTACTAGAATTAGCAAAATCAACCCGTGAACCAATAAGTTCACTCACAACACGACCCGCTGAAGCATTTCGCCAAATTTGCCATTGTATTTGATTATTCAAATCTTTACTCGCTTCCCACTGAGTTTCCCGCGATTTTTTGGCCTCAGTACTTAAATGAGCGCGTAATTCATTGTAAGTAGCTGTTGGTGTTTGATTATTTTGATTCTGATTTTGTTGAGGATAATTATAGTTATTGATTCTATTTGTTAGATCGGTTAACAAATTAGCAATAGTTGTATTTAAGGTCATTGGTACTGTAACTGCTAAATCTTGTCTGGTTGGTGGATTTTGGTTTTGTGGAACTGGTTGAGCCAGGCGTTGATTTTCACTTTCATAGGCAGTTTCTACTTTTGTAACAGTGTCAGCTAAAGTATTTCTAATAACACTTATTCTCTTCAAAAAGTCCTTAAAAACTCCTTGTTGATT
>CAZMOH010000026.1:6731-11386 GCA_964567875.1 uncultured Candidatus Peribacteria bacterium
CTTGTCCACCAAAAACGGCTTGGTTTATATCAAAGTTTTGGTCATGACGACGAACAATCCGAATAATTTCCCAAAGTAATAAATGATAAACTTCGGCATCGGTCGGCATTTTTGTTTCTTCCGTAAAGTCTGGTAAATTTGAATATAAATTTTCTAAATTATTATCATGAAGTGTGGATATAACATTTTCAGAATTAATTTCGCGGGAATTTAAATTAGTTAAACTGGCAGAAATATCTGTGTTGATTTGGTTAGCGCGTTGGACGTCAACTGCTTCATCAGCATATCCTTTCAAAACAATAACATCTAAAACTCGAACACGGCTGTTTGTCCCAAAAATTTCCGCGAAATTATAATTGTTAGCGAATCCATTATTATTAATAAAAGCTTGTGGGTCAGCTAATACATCACTAACAAATTGCTGAAACTCTTGTAAAAGATGATATTCATTACGATTATGCCAACCTTCACGATGTGCTTCAACATTTCCTTGAACCCGCAAAACATCTGCTTCAAGTTCGGCTTTGGCTCTTTCTGCTTTATAAGTAAGGTGTCTTGTAGCTCGTCTGGAACGACTAGCATTATTTCGCGAACTTGTTCTAAGCTGCCAAGCAGTAGGCCAATTTAGAGGATTTAAGTTATCAAAAAATCTTCGAGTTCTACTCTTTGTTGCCATTTTTCTTCTTTCAGTTCTAGTTTGTTCACGAATTCCTTTTCTACGAGTTGTATCAACAACTCCCGCGATATTTGCAATCATATCCATATCAAAATACGAAGCTTGGTCCATATTTCTGTGATGTCGCACAAAATTCATACTTGGTTCAAGTTGATTTTGCAAAACATTAAAAACATTGGTATAAATTCCGTTAGCATTTTGGGTCGCCGTATTTATTCCGTCAAGAGAAGCTAAAACACTATTGGCTAGATGTCTTTCTGGAAAGAGTCTTTTAATTATCTGAGCATCAACTCGCCAAAACCTTTGAGCAGATTGTGAAAAAAATCCTTCAGTTCGTGGTGGTAGATAATTACTCCAAACTGGAGCGTTTTCAACAGTGTTTATAGCTGTATATTCTCCAACTCTTTGAGAAACATTTGTTACATATTCTGACACATTTTTATTTAGTTCCGGTCCCGTACTTGGTGAAGAAAAATTAATGGTGGAAGGATACTCGTTAGGTTGTTCTTGAAATATGAAACCTCTTCCGCGAAATCCCGCGAAATTTTCATTTTTAAGGTTTTTATTCCAAAGTTTTTGCATTTTCTTTATTTTTATACAATTTTTTTATAAAAAAGTCAAAAAATTATTAATTCAAAGATGCTTTTAGAGCTTCCACCGCTGAAATTTCGCGGGATTTTTCGCTAGTTTCAGCCATTATATCGGCCTTGTGTTCTGCTTCCTTGTATTCAGCGATAAACTCGTCTGTGACGGCATTAATTAATTTTTCAGCTTCTTTAACATCGCGAACTTGAAGGGAAGTTTCTTCATTGTTTTCAGCTTTTATAAAACTAGTCCACATAGCTAACTCTTTTTCAAAATATTCTTTATTTTTAGTTGTCTTGTGTTCTAAATATTCCAAAGTTTTATCAATAAATTTCGCGGAATGTTCATCAATTCGCCCGATTTTTATGATATGCCCTAGGAAATCTCGGCGTGTTTTCGCGGGAATTTCTTCTTGTTTAGTAAACCAGAGTAGAAATTCTTCTAGTTTGGCAATTTCGGTTTCAGTAATTGTTTTTGTCATTTTTTATTAATTATTAGGAAATTAAGCAATAATTTTTACATTATAAACGATAGAGTGTTCACCAGCGCCCCCTACTCGTGGGTTTATGATAGTGTCCTCTCCGTCAGAAAGATTCCGAACAATCGCATTTTTGTAAGCAGTGTTTCCATCTTTATCAGCCGCTGGGCTAAGTATAGTTATAACTTTTCCGGTTTCATCATTCCGAAGATGAATGGCTTTATCTGTTTTTCTAAAAACTATAAAATTATCTTCTTTAGTTCCATTTAGTTGGTTTGGAAAACTTAAATTAGAACTTCCCCCAATTGGTTTATATGTCAATTCAACACTTGTTCCTACTGAAACAGTTTTTAGTAATTCATATTGATCATTTCTCGCGAGTTCTTGGAGGAATTTCTTATCAATTTCATCTGAAAAATCTTCAGTAGCTAATTCATCCTGCAACCGCTCGGCTAAACTAATTGTTCCAACTACTTTTGAAGAAAGTTTTAATTCATGTTCAGTCCCAATAGCTTCAGCTAATTCATTTTTAATCTTTATCAAATCATCTGTTGATTCAAAATGAAGATTTTCTTGTTTAATAAATTCATCTCGTTTTTTCAAGAGTTCTTCTAATTTATTCTCTCTATCTTTAAGTTCAGCTCGAATCATTTCAGTATGCTTACTACTTAATCCCGCAATATCAGCTAAACTTCTTTCTTTGGCTTCTATTTTTGTTGAAATATCCAAAATTGAAGACTGAATAGTCCTTAAATCTTTACTTTTATAGTTTTTTGAAGATATAAGACTATCTCTCGCTTCTTCTGCTTTTTTTAGGGAAATTTTTAAATCATCTATTTCTTTTTCAATTTTACCCTTTATTTCTTTTTGTGATTCGCTTAATTCTTGCTTATTTAATTGTTCAGATAGTTTATTTCTCCAATGAGAAATACTTTGTTTTTTGTCTCTGCCATCTGTTAGTAAAGCATCTATTTGCTTATTTAAAGCATCTAAATATCCTTCCTTCCCTTGCTCTAATTTACTATTTTTATCTTTAGTTTTTAGCCATTTATCAATATTTGTTTCCAAAAAATCGCGGGTTTTTACCGCTTTTGTCCAAAGTTCACTTATGATACGGTAATCATGTTTAGTTAAAACATTTAAATCTTTGAAAGTTTCAAATTCAGCCTTTTTAGTGCTTATATCTGACGATATTTTTGAAATACTCTTTTTTAATACTTCTAAATCAGCTGACTCCAAATCCCGCGAAATTTCAACCAGTTTTGATAATTCAACTAAAATTCCTGAATTATCCTCTTTTTTAATTAGTGTTTCCAAAAATTCTTTAGTTTTTTCAGGATCAGATATTTCTTCTTTATTAGAACTAGTTAAATTCCTCTTCGCAATCCAGTCAATAATTGCTTGTTTTGCTTTTGCTGATTTATTAATTGCTTTTAGTGAATCTTTTTTATTGTCCGCAATAGCTCTGATTAATAAAACAAGTTTAGTGCTAGGAACTAATAAATCACTCTTTTTAATATTATTGTCTGTTGATTCATAAACTTCTTTTTCAACATCAATTCCATTCCCTTGTAATTTTTTTTCTAATAACTCAACTAAGTCCTTGGTTTCTAAAGCATTTTTGGAGTTAGGTGTTAATCCTTTAAATTCACTTTTATCTTTTATTTCTTCAAAAGCTTTAAAGTTTTTGGAATTAGTCATAACTTCTTGCTGAAATTTCGCGGATTCTATCATTTCCGACTGTCGCATATTTTTTTCTTTGGAAATTCCGATTGCCGCTAAATCATTCTTCACAAAATCTAACTCTTTAGCCGCTTCTAAGAAATCAATTTTTTCTTGGTCTTCTGTAATTCCTAGTCCTCCAGCATAATTTCTCCAACTTGATAAATCTATTTCTGATAAATCACCACTTGTGTTTTGAATAGCTGTTATTAATTCTTTCTTTAATTGGGATTTTTCAGCAGGATTATGTGTTGAAGACATTACTTTTTCTAAATGTTTTCTCATACGATTTTTACGATTTTCTGCTTCTCTTTCTGCTTGCTTAACATTGGCATTGATAACACTAAATCTCTCTTGAAGTTTTCTAGACAAACGACTATGAGCATTATCTTGTAATCGTTCTTTATTGTAAATCCCAAAAGTTGCGAATTTTGCTATTGTACTTCCTGTTTTTCTCCACCAGCTTCGTTTTCCGCGAGCTTCCGCTTGAGCATTTTTAAAAATTTCTAATTGTTCAGTTGCTCCAGCTTGGGCTTTCGCAATCATCTCTTTATATTCTTTTAAAACAGTTAAAGAAGACAAAGTATTGGCTCTAACATTAAGAATTTTATTATATGTTCCTTCACGAGCGTATCTCCAAAGTTGCTGATCTAAAATTGCCGACGATGCTCCATTGTGAGGAGACATAGCTAGTTCTTCACTTCCATCTTGGATAATTTTCAGAACTCTGTTTTGGATTTTTCTAGCCAGAGCTGAGGCATTTAAAAATGATTTTCCTTCAAGTCCGTCAAAAAAACCTTCCAGTCCTCCATTATCTCGCTCATTTCTTCCTTGAGAAAACTCATTGATACGATGCATTGCGGCATCCGCAACTTGCTGTACTCTCGCTTCGTTATATTCCTTGGAAAGTTGCTTGTCATCAGGATTAATTACTGATTCATAATTCGAATGTGTTTGTAATTTAGCCATTTTTTATAAATAAATCCCGACATTATACCAGAATTTCGCGGGATTTTCAAGCATAAAATTATGACTAAAAATTGCTTCGTAAAAACTTAGTAAAAAAATCTATAAAAAATAAAATCCCGCGAAATTTAAAAAAGTCAAATCTTGTCTTGACAAATAGAAAACAATTTACTATACATGAAATATATTCATATCTCTTATAAAAAATGAATAACGCAAAAAAAGAAT
>CAZMOH010000027.1:0-11159 GCA_964567875.1 uncultured Candidatus Peribacteria bacterium
TCGCGGGATTTTATTCCCACTCAATCGTTCCGGGCGGTTTACTTGTACAATCCAAAAAGACAGCTGAAATTTCGCAAGATTTGAGAATTTCTTTGGCCATTTCTTCTAAAAGTTTCCAAGGAAGCTTGCCAACACTGGCGCTCATCGCGTCAATAGAATCCACTGGTCGCAAAATAACGGACTCCGTCCCGGCTCCGTTAAAAGAAACTGGTATCAAAACTACTGGAAATTGCCAAACTGTTTCATATTCGCCAGCTTCCCGCAAAAGTTTAGTCACAATCGCATCTGCGCGTTGCAAAATTTTTACTCGTTTGGAATTAACATCTGTTTTATGAAGCGAAATTTCTTGAATTTTTCCCGCGAAATTTTGTCCCAACGGGACAATACAACGATTTATTTCACTATAATGATTAATCAATTTAGTTGCTAATTTTTCTAAGTTTTCCAAGTTTTGGTCGGTATTTAAAATTATTCCTGGATTTTTATAAGTTCTAAAATCTCCTTGCACTCCCACCGACTTAATTGGTAATTTGAGATAAGGTTTCTTTTTTGGTTGTAAAGTAAACGAATCAACTTCTTTGTATAAAATTTCGCGGGATTCTGTCTCCGAACAAAGAATCCGCACTCCCAACCCTGGCCCCGGAAACGGATGTCGCCAGACAAGTTCGTGAGGTAAGCCGAGCAGTTCCCCCAAAACTCGTACTTCGTCTTTATAAAGTTCGGCAATTGGCTCAATAACTAAACCTTGGTCAATAAGTTTTTGTACTTCTGGTGCCCGATTATGATGCGTTTTAATTTTATCAGCATTTTTCGTTCCCCCTGTTTCAATTGTGTCGGGATAAATTGTTCCTTGCGCTAGAAGCCATTTCTCATCAAGTTTTTCCCGCGAAAAAAACTTCTGCTGGACTTCTAAAAAAGTATGTCCAATGATTGTCCTTTTTTCTTCAGGATCAGTCTTTCCCGCGAGATTTTTTAGAAAAGTTTCCGCTTCACGCAAAGTTGTTAAATCCGTCCCAATCGCCCGCAAGGATTTTTCAACCTGTTCAACTTCGTTCTCACGCAAAAGCCCTGTGTCTACAAAAAGTCCTTTCACTCGTTCTGGTCCAATAATTTTGTTTAAAAAAGCAAAAGTTACTGTTGAATCAACTCCTCCCGAAACAAATAAGAAAACATTTTTATCGCCAATTTTTTCGCGGAGTTTTGTTTTTTGTTCTTCCAGAAACTTCTCCATATTCCAGTCAAAATGACAACCACAAATTTCTAAAAAATTTTTCAAAATCTGGTTGCCGTATTCGGTATGTGAAACTTCTAAATGAAATTGCACCGAATAAAAATTTTTCGCGGGATTCCAAGCGGCCGCTGTCGCACAATGCTCTGTTTCACCAATATTTTCAAATCCTTCCGCAAAATCCTGTACCGCGTCTACATGATTCATCCAAACTGTTGATTTATCAGAAACATTTTTAAAAAGTGGTGAATCCCCGCGAATTTTTAGTTTCGCTGCTCCAAATTCTCCGGTTGTTCCTGGTGCAACTTTCCCCCCTAATTTATGTGCTAAATACTGATGTCCGTAACAAATTCCCAAAATCGGTTTCCCTAGTTTGAAAAGTTCTGAATCCGTTTGAATAGAGTCTTTGGCAAAAACTGACTGTGGTCCTCCGGAAAAAATCAGCCCTTTAACCATTTTTTCGCGGGATTTTGCCAAAATCTGTGGGTCATCAGGCATCACAATTTCTGCCAAAACTCCAAGTCGCCGAATCCGACTGGCAATTAAATGAGCATATTGTCCCCCGAAATCAAGAATGAGAATTTTTTCGTGTTGCATCGCTTGTAGTTTAGTTAATTAAAAAAAAATCACGAGAAAATCCCGCGAAATTTTCTAATTAAAAAAATTATTAGCTTGCGAGCAATTTCTGAAAAATATATTCTACCAAAGATGAAGATAAAAGCCTTAACTCTCCATAATTTTCGAAATTATTCTACAAGAAAATTAAATTTTACCGCTGATAAAGTGGTTTTTGTTGGAGATAATGGACGAGGTAAGACTAATATTTTGGAGGCAATTTCAGTTGTTTCAGTTGGGAAGAGTTGGCGAGAAAGATTTTCTTTAAGTCCAGACTTGGCACAGAATAAAATTTTGTCTAAGTCCAGACTTGAGAAGGTTCAGAGAACCGAAAGAACCTGTAACTTAATTCAGGAAAATTTCGCGGGAAATTCTGCTTTAATTGAATTAGAAACTTCTCAAAATGATTTTTATCAGGTTCAAATAAGTCCTCGCTCACGAGTTTTTAAAAAGAACGGAAAAAAAATCCCGCGAAAAAAACAATTAGGAGAATTACCAACACTACTTTTTGCTCCTGAATATTTAGAAATCTTTGCTGGACCTAAAAAATCACGGCAGAGTTTTTTTGATCGGTTTTTATGTCAGCTGGACTGGAAATATAAGGATTTATTAACGCAAACAATGCGGGTTATCAAACAAAAAAACGCTATTTTTCGCGAAATCTTATCTGAAAGAGATTTAAAAATCAACTTAGCTCCTTGGAATAAAATTCTGCAAAAAAACATTCCTCAAATATGGAAATCTCGCGAAAATTTTTTGGCAAATCTAGAACCACTTTTACAAAAAGAATTAGCTAAAATAGCCGGCAATAATGATAAAATTCGCATTTTTTTAACTCGTGGTGGAACAAATTTGGACTCATATGAATTCAAACTTGATTTTGAAAAAGAAATTCAAACAAAACGTTGTTTGTTTTCCCCAACTCGTGATGATTTCACTTTTCATTACCGTAATCAACCGTTAATGAATACTGTTTCTCGTGGAGAAATTCGCTCAATTTTGCTGGCACTTTTGTCCGCTCAGAAAAAATACTTTTTTGCTAAAACCAATAAAAATCCTATTTTACTTTTAGACGACTGCTTCTCTGAGCTAGATGATAATCGGCAACAAGGCTTAGAAAGACTTTGTAAAGACACCCAAACTTTTTTTACAACCACTCACAACGAACATTTTGCGAAATTCTCTGGGAAGGTACAAAAAATTGAAATTTAAAATTTCTATAATTACTGTCTATCAATGTAAAGAACCAGAGAAGAAATTTCGTGGGATTTTGGTATTTATTTAAATTAAAAACTAAGTAAGATGTTTTCGATGAATTTTGAATTAGCTAAAATAAGCTCTACTGAGTTACAAAAATTTTATAACGATTTTTCTGGTGCTAAAACTTTTTTGCAAACAGCAAAATTTGGGAAATTCCGCGAAATTTTAGGTGAAAAAAATATTATTTTAGGGATTTTAGCTGATGGAAAATTAATTGGAGTAGCTCAAACTCAAAAAATTGTAGCCAAAAGAGGAACTTTTTTACATGTTGCGCACGGTCCACTTATTTTTGCAGGATTTTTAGGCGAAGCTTTGCCCTTTTTCTTGCGAGAAATTAAAAAAATTGGACGACAAGAAAAATGTGATTTTGTACGTATTTCTCCGCTCTTATCAGAAAAGAATCAAATAGCATTTGCTCACGAAAATTTTAGAAAAGCTCCTTTACATATTAATCCTGACCGCACTTGGGTTTTGGATTTAACTCAAAGTGAAGAAGAAATTCTAAAGAATATGAAGAAATCAAACCGCTATGAAATAAATAGAATTGAGCGAAGTGGAATTGAAGTAATAACAGGAAATTCCCGCGAAAATTTAGATATTTTTTGGAAACTCCATTTGGAAACTGTCAAACGGCAGGGCTTTACACCTTTTTCGCGGAAGACAACGGAAACGGAATTAGAAGTCTTCGGGGATGATTGCCAAATTTTTTCAGCTAAAATTGGAAACGAATTTCTATCTAGTTCAATAATTATTTTTGATAATTTCGCGGGATATTACCACCAGGGATCATCTGTTTATTCTAAATTCCCAGTTGCTCACGCCACACTATGGGCTGGAATTTTGGAAGCAAAAAAACGCGGTTGTCGTGAATTTAATTTTTGGGGAGTTTCACCTGTTGAAAATGAAAAACATCCTTGGACAGGTTTATCACGATTTAAAAGAAAATTTGGAGGAGAGGAAAGAACATATCTTGCCGCTCAAGATTATCCATTAACAATTAAATACTGGCTAAACTGGGCCGTAGAAACCTGGCGAAAAAAGAAACGCGGATATTAAAAATATCGCGGAATTTTTTAGTTCCCCTTGGGTAAAGCTTCACAAACAATCCCGTCTTTATCACGATCAAGCCCGTAAACATCAAGTGATTTCACATCTTTCCCTTGCAAGTCAGCATTGTATGTTTTGATTTCTTCGGCACATTTATCATATAAAGCTTGTGCCTCAGGTTGTGTTTTAAAATTTGAACAATTTAAATCATCAGTGATACATTCTCCAATAAGTTTTACTCCGTTTTTAGTTTGAACACGCGATTCTTTGATGGATCCTGTATCCCATAATTTACCTAAATCAATATCATAGTTAAACATCTCAACTCCAATAGCCCCTAAAATAACAATCATTAATCCTATAATGAAAATACGAAATTTCTCAAACATAAAATACATTACCGCCAAAATGGCAAATAAAATAACCATAATAATCAGTCGTGCATTTTTACTGCGTCGTAATTTGTAAAGAGTTCCTGGTGTTTTTGACATTTTTTTCATTAAAATTCTCTTAAATTCTAGATAAAATTTTTATCTTGTCAAAATCCCGCGAAATTATTGCTGACACTTAGGACAAAAATGAGTCCCGCGACCAGCTAGTTTTGTCTTTTCTATTGGCGTCTGACAAATTAAACATGGTTGTTTTTCTCGACCGTAAACTTGTAATTTGTCGGTAAAATTTCCTTTATTACCCAGTGCATCGCGATAATTACGAAAAGTTGTTCCGCCCATGGCTATAGCTTCAGCAATAATTTCGCGGATTTTTTTGAATAAAAGTTTAGACTCTTTATCGCTCAAACTTTCAACCTTTCTGTCGGGACGAACTTTACTTCGAAAGCAAGCCTCATCAACATAAATGTTTCCAAGTCCGGCTATTATTTGTTGGTTTAACAGAAAGGATTTCAAAATCATTTTGGGATGTTTGACTAAATTCCCGCGAAAATTTTCCCAAGTATAATTCTCTGTTCCTGGTTCAATTCCATATTTTTCATAAATTTTGTCTAATTCTGCTTTATCAACGATTTTTAAATACCCGAACTGGCGCAAATCATTGTAAAAAAGTTGTCCCCCGTCTTCAAAATTAAAAATCAAATGCGAGTATTTATTGGGGAATTCGTTTTTTTGATGAGGTTCGTAATGTCCTCCCATAATTTTTTCCGAACCTTTTTGCCAAATGAGTTGCCCGGTCATTTTAAGGTGTACCAGTAAAAATTTCGCGGGATTTTTTAGTGCAAAAATCAAAAGTTTCCCGACACGATTAATGCTTTGAAAGGAGTTTCCGATTAAAATCCCGCGAAATTCTTTTAAATCACTCTTAACCAATTTCTTTTTTAAAACTTTAATTTGAGTTATTTTTTTTTGTAAAAGGTGTTTCTCTAGTCCACGACGCACGGTTTCAACTTCCGGAAGTTCTGGCATTTTTTCTAAATTTAACTAAAATTTCGCGGGAATTATAATTTTTTTTCAATGACTGAAAACCAGAAAAATTCGCGAAAAATAAAAGTTTGTCAGGGACGACATTGTGGGGGAGTTGGAAAATATATTTTAGAACGACTAGAAGCGGAAGTTGCTAAAAATCCCGCGAAAAATGTAGAAATAGAACCTTGTCCGTGTCGGGGAATGTGTGCTGAAGGCCCAATCGTTGTTGAAGAAAATAACGGAAAAACTATTTTTCACAAAAAAATGGATCCAATTAAAGCTAGTAAAATTTTGTAAAAAATTCGCGGGATTTTTTCGCTTTTTTCCCAAAATTATTTAAAATCTTCCCGAGTCGGAAATTTCCCCCTTATTTTCTGATTATTTTCTTAACCTTTTTCTAAAAATGACTGAATATTTGAAACGAAACAAAATTTTTAACCCCGAAGGTGATGATTCAATTGCTAAACGGACAATTATTAAAGGAAATATTACGGGGCTTTTTAATCTAGGAGATGTGAAATACAACTGGGCCAAACAAATGTATCAGGTGATGATTGGAAATTTCTGGGTGCCAGAAAAAGTTTCTGGATTGGGAGATGATGCGATTGTTTATAAACAAACTTTAACAGAAGCGGAAAGACGCGCTTATCGCGGGATTATTTCCTTTTTAACTTTTCTTGATTCTTTACAAACTGTAAATTTACCTAATTTTTCTGATTATATAACTAGTTCCGAGGTAAATTTGATTTTATCAATTCAGTCTTACCAAGAAGCTATTCATTCGCAATCATACACGACAATTCTAGAAACAGTCGTGGATGCTAAAGAACGTGAAGAAATCTATTATTTTTGGCGAGATGATGAATATCTTTTGAAGAGAAATAAGTTTATTGGAGACATCTACCAGAAATTTATTGATGAACCAAACGATCGCAATTTTTTCGCGGGAATTATTGGGAATTTCTTGTTAGAAAGTTTGTATTTTTATAACGGATTCGCTTTTTTTGATACCTTGGCTTATAGTTCAAAAATGATTGCAACTGGGCGAATGATTAATTATATCCGTCGAGACGAATTAACACATGTCGCAATTTTCGCGAATATTATGAAGGAAATTAAAAAAGAATTTCCAGAAATGTGGGACGAAGATTTAATTAACGAAATGTTTAAAGAAGCCGTTAAACAGGAAATTGAGTGGAGTCATCATATTCTAGGAAACGATATTCCAGGAATTTCCAAAGAATCAACCGAAAAATACACAAAATATTTAGCAAATACTCGTTTGGCTATGCTAAACTTGCCACCTCTTTATCCAGACGAAATGACTAATCCGTATAAACATTTGGAAGCAATGGCGGATAATAATTCCGAAAAAACAAATTTCTTTGAATCAACTGTAGTAAATTACACCCAATCAAGTTCTATGAAAGGAACTTGGGATTTTTAGTTTGTAAAATCCCGCGAAATTTTAGTTTAAAAAAGTTCGGACTTAAATAACAAGTCCGAACTTTTAAAAAATTTATTATTACTACTTCTTTTTTTGTAAAGAATTGAAGTAAAACGCTAAAACAATAGTAGATATCAGTGGAATAATTCCTCCCCAAATTAAATAATTCAAAGGATATCCACCGTATGGTTCTTGAAACTCTTTATAAATAGTAACCGCTGTCATTACTGCCAACAAAATAGGAATAATGTAGAGAATGTAGTCAAAAATTCGCGGGATTTTGCAGTCTTTAGTTGTAGAATTAATCCAGTCTCGAATTTTTTGGGGACCAACCCAGTAAGCAATTACCGCTGTCTCTAGCATTCCAGTTAGAAGTAAAAAATATCCTGAAACAAAATGATCTGTGATATCTAAGAAGTACATTCCAGCTCCTGTTAGAAACGGAATTGCCCCTAATCCCGTGATAATCATTACTTTTGTCAAAATATTACTGTATTTCTCTTTTGGAAATAAGTCATGAAAACTACCTACAACTGGTTCTAAAACTCCAATGATAGAGTCAATTGCCAAAGTAATCACCACTAAAAATAATAAAACCGCGAAAAATATAACTCCACTTGGCATCATAGAAACAGCCGTTGGTAAAACGGAAAAAACAAGCATTGGTCCACCAGTTGCTGCTTCAGAAATGGCTACTCCCTGTTGGTGAGCCATAAATCCTAAAGTTGAAAAAACCCCAATTCCCGCGAGAATTGAAACTAAGAAATTTCCTATTAAGATCCAAATTGTGGTTCGTGGAATTTCGTGATTTTCCGCTCGATGACTACCAGCAATAATAAAATATCCTGCCCCCAAAGTTGCAGAAAAGAAAGCTTGTCCAATTGCCGCTTGCCATAACTTAATATCAGCTAAAGCGTGCCAATCTGGAACAAAAAAAGCTCGCAATCCCTCTGCTGCTCCAGGCAAAGTAATTCCTCGTAAAAGAATAATGAAAAGTAAGACAAAAGGAGCAGTAGCGGTTATTTTAACTACTGGCCCCAAACTTAAAACATTTTTTCGTAAAGCATATAAGACAAACAAATATGAACCTATTAAGGCGGCAAAAAGTCCCCACTGAAAAGTCCCTAAATTTGTTACACCATCTGTTAAATGTAAAATTTCGCGGGAAAAATACGAACTTGGATCAGCTGTAAAAGCTCCTGTCAAAGACATCACAAGATATTTAATTCCCCAAGCTAAAATCGGGACGTAATACATTAACAAAATCATAATTCCAAAAACGGGAATCCACTGAATCCACCCACTTCCTTTTTTCAGTTTTTCAAAAGCTTGTGGTCCGGCCAGTTTCATTTTTTGTCCTATTACTGTTTCCATCATTACTAATGGAAAAACAATTAAAGCATTAGCAATTAATAAAGCCAAAATAAAAGCAGCTCCTCCATATTGAAAAGCTAGCATTGGAAATCGCCAGAAATTCCCTAATCCAGCAGCACAACCGATGGCCGCCAAGATATAGACGAAATTACTGGTCCATTGGGGACGAGATTTTGTCATTTTGTAATTAGTTAAAAAATAAAAACAGCTAAATTTTCTTGAAATTTTTAGGAAATGTCAATCTACTTCTTGTTCTCAAGAAGAATAGCGAAAGCAAAGTATTTTGTTTTTGGATTTGACAATAAAACCTTTTTTCCTAAAATTCCCGCGAAATTTATAATTTATAAGATATGTTGGTAATTAGATTTTCCCGTTTTGGTCGAAAAAAGAGTGCTTTTTTCAAATTAGTCGTAGCTGAAAAAGCTCGCGCTGTTAAAAAGAAACCTGTTGCTGAACTAGGATGGTATAATCCTCATTCTGATGGGGGTAAAGGGGAATTCAAATTTGATGCAGAATTAGTTAAAAAATATATTAAAAATGGAGCACAAGTTTCACAAACTGTTGCTCGTAAATTAGTTAAAGAAGGAATTAAAGAAGCTGGAAAATTTGTTGAACAACGACCAACTAAACCTAAAAAGGAAGCTCCTAAAAAAGAAGCGGAAACTGAAGAATCAACTCCAGAAGTTGCTAGTGATGAAGGAGGAGAAGCTCCTGAAAAACCAGTTGAGGAATCAGCTGAGGATTCTTCTGCTGAATAAAATCCCGCGAAATTTTGCTTTATCTATTAAATAGTTTTAAAATTTGTCTGTTATGAGTGAAAAGAATCAGGCTGTCGGTTTTGTGAAATATGTCTTACAGCAAATTTGTCATAATTCTAATGAAATAGTTATTGACTCTAAAGATGATGAGCGTGGAACCTTGCTAACTGTCAAAGTTGCTGAGGAAGATATGGGGAAAGTTATTGGAAAAAATGGACAAACAGTCTCTGCCTTACGGACTTTGTTGTCTGTAATATCTGCTCGCGAAAACAAACGATACTTTTTAAAAGTCCTTGACAGTCAAGAAAAATAAAATTTCGCAGTTTCTTTTAACTTACTAAATAATCAAAAAATGCCTGTCCCTGTCGACGATCGCGTAATACCCGCTGTAAAATACATTGATACTAGTGTTCCTACTGTCGGACATGAGGCAATTCCTACTCCAACACCGGTTATACACACCAATCCTATGACTGTTGATCCTAGTGGGGTTGCTGGACCAGCTGCTGAACTAGCTCATTATTCTGTGATGGATTTAATTCAAATTTTTGTAGTTTATGCTTTTATTATCGCGGCGGGACTTTCAGCGTTATTTATTTTTATTGGAGGAGTTAATTTTATTTTATCTGGAGGAGATGACGAAAAGATAAAAAAAGCAGTTAATACTATTCGTTATTCAATTGTTGGTTTAATTGTTACTATCTTAAGTTTCACTTTTGTCACAATTGTTGGACGAATTTTCGGTTTAGATTTTATGTCTTATCTTTCTTATGACAAAATTAGAGCATCTATTACAACTTTAATAAATAGCTCTAAATCATCATCTGCTGGTCATCGTTCTTATTTTCGCTTACCGAAAAACTAAAATCCCGCGAAATTATGGTTTTAAAAAAAGCTTGGGAATGGTTTCTAGAAGCTATGTTCCCGCCCAAGTGTTTAATTTGTCGTAAAGAAGGGCAATTCCTCTGTACTAAACATCATAAGTTCCAGCCAGCACCACCTTCACGAGTTAGATTTCAATATCTTGATGAAATTTTTGCAACCGTAGCTTATGATGACTTAGTTTGTAAAAAATTAGTTGAATTTTATAAATTTCGCGGGATTTCTGATCTTGCTGAAATTATGGCCACAGCAATTGTTCATCAACACCAAAATATTTTAAAAAACTCAATTCTTGTCCCAATTCCACTTCACTGGACCCGTAAAATTTGGCGAAGCTTTAATCAATCGGAAATTCTGGCAAAAAAAATTGCTGAAAAGCTTCCTTCTGTCAAATCCCGCGAAATTTTGAAAAGAATTAAAAAGACTCGCCAACAAGCTAGATTATCAAAAAAAGAACGAGAAAGAAATACGGATAATGCTTTTGCTGTACACTCAAATTTAAATAATCTAAAAAACAAACCAATAATCCTAGTAGATGATGTCGTTGCAAGCGGAGCAACCCTTGAAGCAGCCGCTAAAACTTTAAAATTGGCTGGATTTAAAAATGTAAAAGCCGTTGTTTTTGCGCGTGGAGGAAAATAAATTTTCTGTAAATTTCGCGGGATTTTGTTTATCATTGTAGATAAAACTTACTTCCAAACAAACGAGTCATAAATCCAAGATAAAAGATTTTTTGTTTCCCCAAAACGGTCTGTTGAGCCCAAAATAACTGTCAAAACATCGTTTCTATCTCTCGTTTCTCCCAAGGCGATAAAACACTGCCCAGCTAGTTTTGTATAACCAGTTTTAACTCCTTTGAGATTAAGGAATGTGTCAAAAAGTTTGTTAGTTGATGGTTTTTCGTGAAAAAACTGACCGTCAATAGAAGTTCCCGCGAAATTTCGTTTACGAACTGTCTGACGAAAAAACTTATTGCGAAGAGCGATTTTGGTCAAAATTGCTAAATCATGAGCCGACATTTTATTGCTAACCCATTTATCGTTTTTTTCGTCATAATAATCCAAGCCCGTTGGATTATAAAATTTCGCGGAATTTAGTCCTAATTCGCGTGCTTTATTATTCATTTTTTG
>CAZMOH010000028.1:0-11155 GCA_964567875.1 uncultured Candidatus Peribacteria bacterium
CAAAAGTTGTTCCATCAGCTCCTTCCATTGGTGATTTTCCATAATTAAAATCTTTTGATATTTGATCTAAAGTCCTATACTTTCTTTTCGCGGGTTCTGGCCTCGGCGGTTCTGGTTTTGGCGGTTCAGGTTTAGGTGGTTCTGGTTTAGGTGGTTCAACCTTCTTCCGCCCAATCTTCGGCAAACTTGCTAATAAAAACAAGGTCGTCCAATTTTTCGCCATTTCTGACGGTTTATACAATCTACTCCAATCTCCTGTTTGTAATCCTTCAGCTGTTCCATTTATTAAGTGAAATGGAATAAATTCACCTGTAGTTCTTATAAATTTATGACGCAGAGCATTCCAAGTCGCCCTTCCTCTACCAATAGCAATTCCTCCATTTAATTCTGCCCGACGAGCTGCACTACCAAAAACTGCTTGTCTTGTAGTCATTTGTGTTCCAAACCTACCTTCTAACCTTCTCCCGAAAACTCTTTGATAAGCCTCATTTCCCCCGCGAAATAAATTAAACATTAATCCACTCATCAACATTCCGCGAATTTTATTACTATCAAACTTAGTCCATTCTCCATGCACAAGTCCGTGTTCTACTTCATGAAAAACTGCTCCTTCTCCCATTGCCAAAGCAAATCCTCCTACAGAGACTCTTCCAAAATTCCCAGCTTCAAATCCAATTCGTCCTAATGCTTGCATTCCTCGCGCTCCACGACTAATTAAACTTGTCCCTTCGGCAATTGCTCCTAATGTTCTAGTTGTTATAACACGACCTAAAGTTGCTATTCCACCAGAAACAGCAATTAAAGCAACATTCATAATTATTTCTTTTTTGATTGTATCCCAAGTTGAATCTGCTAAGTCAAAAATACTATCTCCCAGTCCTTCCATATCTTGATAATTACTAAGTGCCTTATATTGGACAGACCCTTTAGTAAAAAATTTCGCGGGATCTACTCCATCTATTGTCTTCTTTACTAACGCCTTCTCTTCCAAGTTTTTTATTGTTCCCTTATAGGTCTGTGCTACTAAAATTTTTATCTGTCCTGGAGTTAGTCCTTTAAACATTCCAGCTTGTTTAAGTTGATCCTTAACTTCCTTAATTGAAACTTTATTACTTATTTCTTTCTTTTCATTTGGTGATAAAGATGTTTTTGATTTTTTCAATAAATCTCTTCCAAAAATACTTTGATAAACTTCTCCAGCTTGTCCATATCTACCTTTTTCTCTTAAATCATCTGCCATTTTTAACCAAGTTTCTGGCATTTTCTTCATTTCCTGTTTAGTAATTTTTTTCGCGGGTTTATCCATAACCGTTCCCTTCATTTCTGTTGCGATAAATTTATCATATTCCTTTTTAAATCTAATAGCATCCGAAGCAGGAATTAGTTTTTTTAAAGCATCATCTAAACTTTTAACAGTTGGATCTGTTTTAATCATTTTTTCTAACTTCCCAATACTCTTTGTTAATTCTTTTCCAAGCAAAAGTTCCGCTTTATCTGCTGATTCATCTTGTGTCCAACATAATTTTAGTAAAGGTGTTTTTTGTCCTAAATTTTCAATCCACCAATCGTCATTTAGTTCGTCTTCTCGAGCAACTAAATGAGTCCGAAACATCCATAATCCATTTAAATCACGATATTTCAAGGCTTCAGCATTTTCCGCGAGAAATTGTTTTTCTACTTGTGCCCGTACATTTTTTGCCATAGCTAAAACATCAGCCGGTGTTGACGGATCTTTAATTAAAGCATCTAATTCTGCCACTCCATCATTTACATTTTTATCATCTCCTAAAGTCAATTTTAACTGCGCTGAAAATAATTTTCTTTGATAAGGAGGAGTTTTTGGATTAGCAATATCTGCCCGCAATTGATCTTGAACATTTTTATAAGCTTTCTTCGAAACATAAAGAGTTAAAGCTTGTTGCATTGCTATTCTTTTCTTTTCTGGTAATCCCGAGATATAATTATACAAATCTCTATATTCTACCCAGTGCATATTTGGATTAAGTTTAAAAAACTCTCCAAAAATATCTGGAGGCAAATCTCCAATAGGAATTTTAGTATTCCATTTCATTTTTTCTAATTCATTTGGAATAGGAACTGGAACTGGTTCTTTATTTTCTTCAACCTCAATCACCACGAAATTCCCCTCACAACCATTTTCCAGTTGTGCAATTATTTGTTTTCGACCATTTTCTTCTTCTAAGATGGCATTTTTTAATTTTAACCCAACAGTTAATTCTGGTGCAACCTGGGTCATTGCTGCTCCTGTCAAAATTTCACATTCTTTCATTCTAAATGACTCTTTTCCAAATTCGAAAACTTCGCCTAATTTTACTCCACTTATTCCCTTTTCCATTTTTTTCGCGAGTTTTTCTCGCTCTATTCGGTTTTTAAATACTTTCTTTATTTTGGCAAAAACTTTCGCTCCCACATTACGATCTTTATCAACCATTCGCATGGCATCATAAAGTGCCTTCTTTGTACTTCCAGCACGATATGGTAAAGCTCCCATACATTTTTCAATTAATTTTCCAGCCATTTCCCGCGAAATTTCATCTGTTTTTACTTTTTCTTGTAAAAAATCATTAATCCTCGCTACCATTTCTGTTCGGTACATTTTCGCTATTTCTCCTCCTGAAATACTATCTACTGTGTATTTAGATAATTTATCTAAATCTTCTTCGGTTAAATTGTCTTTTTCCCTGTCAAAATAATCTTTAAATTTTTCAAAATTTGCATTAGTTTCAACCTCTACTTTTAAAATATCTTCTTGCAATTTACTCAAAGATACACTCCTTTCTTTTAGTTCATCAATTCTTTCCAAAGTGTCCTCATGAAGATTTCTTGTATCTAATTTATTTTTTGGTGAATTATTCTGATAAATAAATCCCGCGAAATTTTCACTAGCTGTTTTTAAGGCATAAAGATTTTTCATTTTGTTTTTGTAAAAATCTTTGTATTATACCCAAAATAAATGGAAAAATCAAATAAAATTTATTAGTTTTCTAAAACTTTGCTTTTTTCGCGGGATTTTTTACCATTTGGCTGATTTATAAATTCTCCCAAATGACAACCTACGAAAAAGCTGGTGTAAATATTGCAGAAGGGGATAAAGCTTCACGAAGTGCTTATTCCTTTGCCAAAGCGACTTTTAAATCCCGCGAAAATTTAATCGGCCAGCCGGTCACTAGTGAGGACGGATTCGCTGGATTTATTGATATGGGAGAGTTTTATTACGCGCAATGTTGTGATACGGTGGGGACAAAAATTATGATTGCCGAAAAAACGAAAAATTTCGCGGGATTAGGGTTTGATTTGCTCTGTATGGTTTGTGATGACGCAGTTTGCACTGGAGCGGAAACAGTTTCAATGACTAATACCTTTGAAACAAATAAAATTAAACAAGATGAAATTTCCGCGATGATGGAATCACTTTCCAGAGCTTGCATTGAGCAAAAAGTGGCTATTGTCGGTGGGGAAGTCGCGGAAGTTGGTGCAATGACCAATGGAACTGGTTGGGGAGCGGACGCTGTGGGAATTGTAGAAAAAGATAAAGTTATTACAGGAAAAGATGTCCAAGATGGTGATATAATTATTGGTTTGGCAAGTGCGGGCTTTCGTTGTAACGGATTTTCTTTAATCCGTAAAATTCTCGCGGATAATTTTGGGGAGGACTGGGCTTTTGCGGATTACGGTAACGGAAAAACTTGGGGAGAAATGGTTTTAACTCCTTCGCGAATTTTTTCTGATTTTGTTTTAACTTTAATCGGGAGATTCAAAAAATCCCGCGAAATTAATGTTCACGGTATTGTCCATATGACTGGTGGTGGAATGCATAATCTTTTCCGTATCATCAAAGGACGAGATTTAGGATTTATAATTGATAATCCACTTAATCCACACGAGATGATGCTGAAATTGCAAGAAATTGGAAATGTTGCGGATTTTGAAGCCTATAAAACTTGGAATATGGGAATGGGGATGGCGCTAGTTGTTGACTCAGCAGATGTTGAGGCAGTTTTATCCAAAGCGGCGAATTACGGAATGACAGCACAGATTGTTGGTAAAATTTCGCGGGATTTTCCTCAAGAAGTTCATTTAAATGGAAAAGCATTGAATGAGAAATCTCTGATTTTCAAAAACGACTAAAAATCAAACACCTCTTTGATTCTCCTCTTTATCTAAAGAGGAGAGAGAAGGAATTTTTAATTTATTCTACTTCTCCCCTCTTAAATTTAAGAGGGGGATTTAGGGGGTGTTTTAAACTTCAAAAAGTTTTTTTTTCAGAAAAAATTTGTACACTCAGATTACAATGTACAAAATAGCGGTTTTGGCTTCAACTAATGGAACTGATTTTCAGGCGATTATTGATGAAATAAAAGCGGGAACTTTAAAAAATGTGGAAATTGTGGGTCTTTTTACTAATCGTGCTCAATGTGGTGCTGTTGCCAAAGCGGAAAAAGCTGGAATTCCTGTTTTTACTTTTAGTTCTAAAGGAAAATCCCGCGAAATTTTTGACACAGAAATGATTGAAAAATTACAGGAATTGAAAGTGGATTTAATAGTTTTAATCGGTTATATGCGGATTTTGTCAGATAAATTTGTCCAGACTTTTCCGCGAAAAATTATCAATGTTCATCCGTCACTTTTACCGAAATTTGCAGGCGGAATGGATACCAATGTCCACGAAGAAGTGCTAAAATCCCGCGAAAAAACAACTGGTTGCACAATTCATTTTGTAGATGAAAAACTTGATGGTGGAGAAATAATTTGCCAAAAATCTTGTCCGGTTTTTCCTGATGACACTCCTGAAAGTTTAAAAAAACGCGTTCAAGATTTAGAAAAAAAGTGGTATCCGCGGGTTATTCAGGACTTAGCAGACGGGAAAATCTAAAATTTCGCGGGATTTTACTTGACTTATAACAAAAAAAGTTTATAATAACTGTGAAGTTAATTTTATACAATGAAAATGAAAATTTTAATTAAAACGGCTGTCAATATTAAGAATAAATTTATTTATAACGATTTAGATAATCCTAAAGAACAAGGAGTAGGTGAAGTAGGTAAAGATAATGAAGTTGATACAGGAATAAATCTTAAAAAAGATGATATAATTTCATACCTTAAAATAAACAAGAGGGGGGAGGTAGAAATTAATGATAAAGATGTAACAGATAAAGTACTAACGGAGGAAGAAAGAAAGGAAGATTCTAAATGGGAAATAGATGATTGCAAAATTATTTTTGGTGATAGAGAACAGAAATTGATATTTAGATTGATAAAGGGCTATGGAAAAGGACTAGCAGTACCAAAAGTATATTATTATTTTTCGGTTCCTTTTGATTATGAAGGATATGAACCTAATTTTAAGTGGGAAAAAATGATAAAAGTTAATATTAAGGATAATAATAGTTATGCTGTATTTGATAGCAACGGAAATATTTTAAAGGCAAATTATGATGGAAAAGTTATATTAAACGGTAAATTTGAATTACCAATTTCAAGTGATAATTTCCTTAGGCCTGAATATATAGCAGAAAAAGTGTCAGTACATGGAGTTGAAGGAATGATTTCAGTTGTAGGGAAAAAAATAAATGGGCAAGATTTAATTTATATTTTTAGTAAAGAAGGGAATGTCTTATATAAAAAAATATTAGGAAAGGGTTTCTATCATTGGTTTCCTAAATATGATATCTTGATAAATAGTGATGAGCGAGGAGATGTGGCTAAGTCTGTAAATGGGATAGAAATAGATGATTCTAAAATAACTAATTATCTAGCTGTAGATAAGTCACATATAGTGGGAATTGCTCCTGATGAACAAGACAAATATCGTAATCAACAGATAAAAGTAGTTAACATAAAGAATGGAAAAGCTAAAACTTGGTATAAAATTACTCCAGAAGCTGGAGCACCTTTGGAAGATATTTCATCATTAACTACAAATGCTGGGAAAATATTAGTTACTACAAGTAATAGGAAAGTTATATTTGGTGATGAATCTATGGCAAATCCAGCAGTCGATCTTTCCAAAAACATAAGATCAATTAGGGAATCTGCCATAAGTCCTGATGGAGAACATTACATCCTTTTAGCTTACGATTTTGAGGGGAGAGGTTATTCTCTTGTTGTTGACGGAGTTGTTGAGAGAATTATTCCCAGTAGAGGAGATTATTCTATAAAGTTTTTGGAAGACGGAAAATTTGTAATACTTAATAAAATTAATGATACAGAATATATAGTATATTCTGGGCAGGTTCCTTCAGCTGATCAACAAAAACTTTCTAAGGAGGTAGAAAATTATAAAAAACAAGTGAATGATGTTCTAAAATTAATAAATTCAACTGAGATGACTCCTCAAGAGCTTGAAATTTTTATAAAAAAAATGAGAGAAGAAGAGGAAAAACTGAAAAAGTGGGAAGCAGCAATAAAAAGAAGAATAGAAGTGTCAGAAGGAGAAAACAAAGAATACAGAGATACAATTAAAAAACTAAAAGATGAGAACTATGAATTGAATGAAGACTTAAAAAAAGCGGAGAGAAGAAATAATAAATTAACTTCTTTGTTAAAAGAAATTTATAAAAATTCTAATCCTAAAAAAAGGTTTATTAGAGGGGGGATTACTGGATACGAAATTTCTAATGCTCTCTATGAAAAATTAAAAAACTTATTTGATCAAGATAAAGATGGAAAAGATAGAGATAAAGATGGAAAAAGTAATTAGAATATCTTAAATTTAAGTTTGCTTAAGTTTATTTCCCGCGAAATTTTGCTATAATTTATTTGTGAAACCGCTAAAAATCTTAGGTGTCAGAATTGATAATCTTAATCGGTCGGAAGTTGCCGAAAAATTCCGCGAAATTTTGAATAAAAAAAACAAAAAGTTTTGTCAGATTGCAACTGTTAATCCGGAGTTTTTAGTGGAAGCGGAGAAAAATGAAAAATTTCGCGGGATTTTAAAAAAAACAGCTTTAAATATCTGTGATGGAGTAGGCATTTCTATAATTTCGCGGGTTTTTTACCAAAAAAAAATAAAAAGAATAACCGGTGTAGAAGTAGCTGATATTTTGTGCAAAATTTGTGAACAAGAAGGCAAATCAATTTATCTAATTGGTGGTTTTGGAGTAGCAGGAAAGGCATCCCAAAAACTTTTAGAAAAATATCCTAAGCTAAAAATTGCTGGTTTTGAGGACGGAAATCCTACGGAAATTTCTGACCAACTTTTAACAGCTAAACCAAATGCTATTTTGGTCGCTTTTGGGGCTCCCAAACAAGAAATTTGGCTAGATAAGTTTGCTAAAAAAATTCCTTCACTTCAAATAGGAATTGGAGTCGGGGGAACTTTTGATTTCTGGGCTGGAAAAACCAAACGCGCTCCAAAATTTGTGCAAAAAATGGGGCTAGAGTGGCTTTGGCGACTAATTCTTGAACCAAAAATTCGCGGGAAAAGAATTTGGCGAGCAGTTTTTGTCTTTCCTTATCTAGTGTTGAGAGATTTATTCTAAAATAAATTTTCGCGAAGTTTTACCTGATTTGCTACAATAATCGTGATGACTGAAAATCCCGCGAAAAAATTTGTTAATCTGCATTCGCATTCTTTTTATTCTATTTTGGAATCAAATTTAAGTCCGGAAGATTTATTGAAATGTGCGGAAAAATATAATTGTCCAGCTGTGGCTTTGACCGATACGGGTGGAGGATACGGATTGGTTGAGTTTTATGAAAAAGCGGAAAATTTCGCGGGAATTAAGCCAATTTTGGGTGTAGAAATGGCGGTAGCTAAAGATTCGCGTTTTGAGCGACGCGCGGGAATTGACGGACGAGAGGGTTATCTTGTTTTAATCGCTAAAAATAGAATAGGCTACGAAAATCTTTTAAAAATAATTTCGCAGGCTTGGCTAGAAGGGTTTTACCACAAGCCACGAGCAGATTGGGATCTCTTGCAAAAGTATAAAGAGGGATTGCTGGTTTTGACAGGTGGAACGGGTGGCTTAGTAGGAAAAACTTGGCAAAATTTTGGGGAGAAACGAGCGCGGGAAGTTTTGGAAAAAACCCGCGAAATTTTTGGATCAGAAAATGTTTTCTTAGAATTTATAGCGCGGGATTATCCTCAACAAACAGATTTAAACAAGTTTTTGCTAAATCTCGCGGGAAATTTGGAAATAAAAACGGTTGTAACTTCTGATGCGCGTTATGAAAATCCCGAAGACGAAGAAGCAGTAGATACTTTGTTTTGTATTCATCGTAATCAGCAAGTAGCTGATCCAAATCGTTTTAAAATGGCGGAGAAAAACTGGTTCAAAAATTGGGAAGAAATGACCGAAATTTTATCTTATCTTCCGTCTGAAATTTTGGAAAAATCCCGCGAAAATTCATTAAAAATTGCGGAAAACATTGATTTAAAACTTGAATTTGGAAAAAACCTTTTACCGCACTGTGAAGTTTCCGCGGGAGAAACCGAAGCTAGTCAGTTACGGAAAAATTGTGAAAAAAATATTGAAAAACTTTACGGAGAGGAATTTAAAAAAGATCCAAAATTTCGCGGGATTGTTACCGAAAGACTGGATTACGAACTTTCAGTAATTGGGAAAATGGGTTTTGATGCTTATTTTTTAATAGTGCAGGATTTTATAAATTTCGCGAAAAAAAATGATATTGCAGTCGGACCGGGACGAGGATCGGCAGCGGGATCAATTGTTTCTTATCTTTTAGGAATTACCACTATTGATCCGATAAAATACGAATTGCTTTTTGAAAGATTTCTCAATCCCGAGCGAATTTCTATGCCTGATATTGATATTGATTTTTCAGATGAACGACGAGAAGAAGTTTTTCAGTATGTTATTGAAAAATACGGCACAGAAAAAGTTTCTAAAGTTTGTACTTTTGGAACATTATCTGCGAAATCTTCTCTGAAAGATGTAGGACGAGCGCAAGGAGTAAATTATAGCGAAATGAATGCTTTTACGAAACTTTTACCAAGTAAACCGGGTTTCAAGTTAGCTGATGCCGAAAATGTCGCGGATTTTAAAGCACTTTTAAATAGTAAACCTCATCTCAAAAAAGTTTACGAAGTTGCGAAAAGAGTAGAAGGTTGTGTGCGTCATGTTTCAGTTCATGCTTGTGCAGTTATTATTGGAAAAGATGATTTGAGTAAATATACGCCTTTACAATGGGCGCCAGGAGCCGAGGAAATTAAAATTACCCAATTTCCGTATCAAAAACTAGAAGATATTGGGTTATTGAAAATGGATTTTTTAGGATTGAAAAATCTTTCAATCTTAGAAAAAGCGGTGGCTTTAATCAAAATTACTACTGGCGAAAATTTAGATTTACAAAAAATTCCAATTGATGATGAGAAAACTTTTCAAATGTTTGCTCGCGGAGAAACGACTGGAGTTTTTCAGTTTGAGTCAGCGGGAATGCGTCGTTATCTAAAAGAACTTCAACCCACGGAGTTTGAAGATTTAGTAGCGATGAATGCTTTATATCGTCCTGGTCCAATGGAGTATATTCCGGATTACATTAAGGGGAAACATAATCCGAAAAGTGTAAAATATATTGATCCCGTACTGAAACCAGTTTTGGAAAAAACTTACGGAATTGCTGTTTACCAAGAACAAATTTTAAAAATTGCGCAAATTTTCGCGGGATTTTCCCTAGGACAAGCTGATATTTTACGAAAAGCTATTGGAAAAAAGAAAGCCAAGCTTTTAGCCGAACAACGTTTGAAATTTATTGAGGGGGCGATTGCTAAAGGGTTTACCAAAAAATTGGCAGTTAAAATTTTTGATGATGTCATTGTGCCGTTTTCTGGATATGGATTTAATCGGTCGCACGCGGTTTGTTATTCGCGAATTGCTTACGAAACAGCTTATTTACGGGCAAATTACCCTGTAGAATTTATGGCGGCAATGATGACTACTGACCGAAACAATACTGAGAGAATTGCGATGGAAATGAACGAGTGTCAAGCAATGGGAATTGAGGTTTTGCCTCCGTCAATTAATGAATCATTTAGTCATTTTACAGTAGTTGATTTTGAAATCCCGCGAAAAAATCAGGTTGGTTTAGAACTGGCAGGGAATAAAGAAATTAAGGAGGAGAAGAAATTAGCTAAAATTCGTTTTGGATTAACGGCAATTAAAGGATTGGGCGAAGAAAGTGCTGATCAAATAATTGCTGAACGAAAATTTCGCGGGAAATTTTCATCATTGCAGGATTTTGCCAAACGCGTAAATCCGAAACTTTTAAATAAAAAAACTTTGGAAGCGCTAGCTTTTTCGGGAGCTTTTGATGAATTTGCTAATCGGCGGGCCATAGTTGATTCACTTGATGATTTAACAACTTTTGCCAAGGAATATCATGAGAAAAAAGAAGCTGGACAAATGGGGCTTTTTGGTGGAGTAGATGAATCAGCGGTAGATTTTGTTTTAAAAAACACGGTGGCAACGAAAAAAGATATTTTAAATTGGGAACGAGAAAGTTTAGGAATGTATGTTTCAGATCATCCTTTGAAAGGGTTAGCTAGATATTTCGCGAAATTTGGACAACTTATTGGTGAAATTGGGGAGGAACATATTGGTAAAAAGATAACAATTCATGGATTAGTGGTGGGAATACGAAAAATTATGACGAAATCTGGGAAAAATATGGCGATAATTACGGTAGAGGATACTTCCGGGAAAATAGAGTTGCCAATTTTTCCTTTTCGGTATGAAAAAACTCCAGCCAAAGCTTTTGAAGAAGAAGCTTTTATTCGCGTCAGAGGAAAAGTAGAAGAGCGTGATGGAATTTTTAATCTTATTCCTGACGAAATAAAGGTTGGGGATTTAGAGAAAATTCAGCGTGTGCATCGTTTTGAGGAAGACACTATTGGTACTGAAAATCCCGCGAAAAAATCTTCAGAAATAAATGAAAAAGTTTTTACAATAGAAATTCCCCCGAGAACTTTGAAATCACAGGTTTTAGAATTAAAAAATCTTTTAAAATCTAACGAATCAACAGATGAAAAGGCACAAAAAGTAGAGTTAATTTTTAACCACCAAAAAAAAGAAGTTCCGTTTAAAGTTTTAGTAACGAAGAATTTAAAAGAAGAAGTAAAAAGTATTTTTATATAAAGTCAGTGGAATTTTTTATTTCTTTCGTGCTGGAA
>CAZMOH010000029.1:0-10634 GCA_964567875.1 uncultured Candidatus Peribacteria bacterium
TTTAAATAAATCAAACATTTCTTTCTTTTTTCCCTCTAGTCCTTCACAAAGAATCTTTAAATCATTTAAATCTGAAAAATACTCATGATGTTCCCACCATAATTTTATACTTTTATAAGGTTCTTTATCAAAATACCCATTTATTTTTCTTTTCATAATTATTTCGCGGGATTTTAAAACTAATTCTGCGGTCGCATCGTCGGAAATAAAACGACATCTCGTAAATTTGGTTGTCCAGTAAATATCGCCATTAAGCGATCAATTCCAAATCCGGATCCAGTCATTGGTGGAAATCCGTGTTCCATTGCTTTTAAAAATACTTCGTCAATGTCCATCGCCTCTTCATCTCCACCAGCTTTGGCTTTGGCTTGAGCTTCAAGCAATTTTCGCTGAATCAGCGGATCAACCAGTTCCCCATAGGAATTTACAATTTCCCAACCATTGACCACAAGTTGAAAACAGGAAGCTGTTCCGTCCCCATTTGGTCGCGCCAGTGGTTTTAAATCTTCCGGATAATCAAATACAAAAGTTGGTTGAACTAATTTTTCGCGGGCCGTTTTCTTGTAAATATCGTCCAAAAGATTGGCCCGACTAACTCCTTTCAATTTTTCCACGCCGAGGTCTTTTGCTTTTTGGTAAACTTCTTCATCTGTAGCGGTAAACATATCAATTCCCGCGAATTCTTTCAGCAAATCAGGGAACCTTTTTTCTGCAAATTTTCCCGCGAAATTTATCTCAGTTTCGTTTCCTTCGGTGTCCACAACAGTGAAAATATCTTTTTGAAAAACTTTTTTACATAATCGGTGAAATAATTCTTCCGTCCATTTTTTGTTAGTTTCTAAATCTTGATAAGCCGCGTACCATTCACACATTGTGAATTCTTGCAAATGCGACGGATCACTTCCTTCATTTCGGAAATTTTTTCCAATTTCAAAAACTCGCTCCATTCCACCACCAACAACTTTTTTTAAATCTAATTCCAAAGCAATTCGCAAGACAAAATCGTGATCCAAAGCATTGTGATGAGTTTCAAAAACTTTGGCCATTGCTCCCCCGGCTTGTGGTTGCAAAATTGGCGTTTCCACTTCTAAAAAATCTTTTTCTGCAAAAAATTCGCGGATTTCTCGTAACATTTTAGAACGAAGTACAAACCGCTCAAAAGTTTCGCGATTACTCATTAAATCAATATTTCGTTCACGATAACAAGCTTCTCGATTGGCTAACCCTGCCCATTTTTCAGGCATTGGCCGTAAAGCTTTGGCGAGCGGAGTAAGCGATTTTGCCAGTAAGGTTGGCTCTCCATGATTGGTAAAAAAGAATTCCCCGGAAAATCCCGCGAAATCTCCCAGATCCAGAATCTTTTCCGCTTTTTTAAATAAATCTCCTAAAACATTTTTAGTCAAACAGATTTGAAAATCTCCGTCTTTGTCTCTAATTCGTAAAAAAGCTAGTTTTCCCATAGTGCGAAAATTAACAATTCGCCCACACATTTGCGCGAAATCTTGTGGGTCAGCCATAATTGCTTTAGCATCGCGAAGTTTATCTTTATTTTTTTCACAAAATTCGCGGGCTTGCTGAGAAGTATGCGTGCGGTCAAATTTTTTCGCGTATCCTTCAAACCCTAAGTTTTCCCACTCTTTAATTTTAGCAATTCGTTCGGTCATAAATTTATCAGCCATTTTTCAAAAATTATTAAAATCCCGCGGATTATAACAGATTTAGAAAATTTCGCGAAAATTTAGAACTTTAAAGACTAAAATATTTTCTTTAAATAAAAAATTTAAAAACATTCTTTACTTAAAAAAATCCCGCGAAATTTTATTTCTGAAAATCTAGAGCTTGCGAAAAGTTATTAATAGATTCCTGCCCTTGTTGAATTCCTTCGCGAATTTTTTGAATTGATTCTTGGAATTTCTGAATAGACAATTTTAGGTCATTATAACGCTTTTCTAAACTATTTATTTGTTGTTCAATTTCTGTTTTTTTGACAAGAAATTCTGATTTTTTGGAGGTAATTTGTTGATTTATTTTCGCGAGTTTTTCTTTAATACTTAAGTCAGGATTAGCAATAGTTTGTATTTCTTCTCTTTCAGAAATTAATTTTTCCAAAGGTTCTTGATATTCTTTTTTAAAAGTTAAATAACGATCTTCTATTCTTTCTTTTTCAGTTAAAAACTGTTTTTCTTTTTGACTGTAAGAAAAATTAGCAAGCTTTATTTTTAAATCTGTAATAGGCTGAACAACCATTTGTCTAAATTTCGCGGGATTTTTTTGTTGAAAAATAAATAATCCAACCACCACAACAAAAGCGATACCTAAGAACTTATTCATTAAATAAATCTACTAAATTTCCGCGAAATTTTTTAATTTTTTCTACAACTTGTTGAACATTTTGAGGATTAATCTGAGTTCTAGCTTCTGGTTCATGACGAAGTCCGCCAGGAAGAAACCCGTTAACTTTTAAAATAGTTTTGCATTCTGGACATTCAATATTGAAGATTAACCCTACTGCACTATTTAAACTTATTTCAGTTCTTCCTTTGTATAAGTTGGTCTCTCCACAGTGTGGACAGTCAATGGTACTAAAAACATGATTCATAATTCTTCTAATTTCGCTCTGTTTCATCACTCCTCATTTTAGGGAGTTTAAAAATTAAAGCAAATTTTCAGAAATCTACAAAAATCCCGCGAAATTTTTGCATTTTATATTTTTAAGGTTATTATTTTCTCCGTGAGAAATACAACAACCGCTAACACAACAACGACCAGCGAGTAATTTCGCGGGATTTTGCTGTGTGGCATCTTTTCCCGCAAAATTTCGCGGGATTTTTTTAAAAAACTCTAAAAAATGAAGCAAAAAAACAACGATCTCGAACTACGAAGAAAACATACAGCAAGTCATATTATGACTTTTGCAGTTAAGATGATGTACCCGGATATCAAATTAGGAGTTGGTCCGTGGACTGATGAAGGGTTTTATCAGGATTTTGATTTGGGAGAGGAAAAAATTTCGGAGAAAGACTTCAAGAAAATTCAGAAAAAAATGCGCTGGATTGTGAATAAGAATTTTAAAATAGAGCGAAAAGAATTTACCGAAAAAGAAGCCCGCGAAATTTGGAAAAATGATAAATATAAATTAGAACTAATAGATGGAATTGTAGAACGAGGTGAACAAATTTCGGCTTATGATTTTGTAAATGAAAATGGAGAGACGGTTTACCGTGATATTTGTGCTGGACCACATTTGGACAAAACTGGAGATTTAGGAATTTTTAAATTAACAAAGGTGGCAGCCGCTTACTGGCGAGGAGATGCTGATCGTGAAACTTTGACAAGAATTTATGGAGTAGCTTTTCCGAACGAAGAAAAACTCGCGGAATATGAAAAATTCTTGGAAGAAGCTGCCAAACGAGATCATCGCAAACTTGGAAAAGAGTTAGATCTTTTTACTTTCTCAGAAAAAGTGGGAGCAGGATTACCTCTTTTTACCCCAAAAGGGACTTTTATTCGTAACAAAATTGAAGAAACAATTATGAAAATTCAAGCGCAATACGGCTTTGAAAAAGTTAGTATTCCGCATATCACTAAAAAAGATTTATACGAAACTTCTGGACACTGGGCTAAGTTTAAAGAAGACCTTTTTCATGTTCACGGAAAAGGCGATACACAGTTTGTAATGAAGCCCATGAATTGTCCACACCACACTCAAATTTATGCTTCACAAATGCGCAGTTATCGCGATTTGCCAATTCGTTATGCTGAAACAACTACTTGTTATCGCGATGAACAACCAGGAGAACTTTTGGGAATTTCGCGGGTTCGTAGTTTAACGCAAGATGATGGACATATTTTTTGTACCCCAGATCAAGTTTTAGAAGAAGCTCGAAATATTGTAAAAGTTGTCCGCGAATTTTATACCAAAATGGATATGTTTAATCCTGGCAATTTTAAAGTAAGTCTATCTGTCCGAGATTCCGCGAAATTAGATAAATATTTAGGGTCAGCAGAAAATTGGGATAAAGCGGAAAAATTTTTGGAGGAAATTGCCAAAACTGAAAACCTCCCATATGAGAGGATTGAAGGTGAAGCAGCTTTTTATGGACCAAAATTGGATTTTCAGTTCAAAGATTCGTTAGGACGAGAGTGGCAGTTAGCTACAATTCAAATTGATTTTGTTCAACCAGAACGCTTTGGGCTGGAATACATTGATAACAAAGGGGAGCGCCAAACTCCAGTCATGATTCACCGCGCCATTGCAGGAAGCTTAGAACGATTTATAGCAGTGATTATTGAACATTTTGCTGGGGCTTTCCCAGTTTGGCTTGCTCCTATCCAAGCACATATTTTACCAGTTACTAAAGAACATCAAGCTAGAGCGGAAGAAATTTTGGCAAAAATCCGCGAAATTTCTGGGCGAGCCGAAGTTATTGATGCTTCCGACACATTGGGAAAAAGACTGCGAAATTCACAGACTGGAAAAATTCCATTTACCGTAATTATCGGAGACGGCGAAGTAAAATCTGGAAAAATTACTGTACGAAAATATGGGGAGAAAAAAGATCAGGAAATGGAAGTAGAAGAATTTTTGAAATTATTGGTATAATTTCGCGGGATTTTCGCTTTTCTTTTTCTTTTGTGCTAAAATTCGCGGGAAATGAATTATACAGAATATATACACTTTATCCCTTTAACACTGGCCCTTTTAGGCTTAGGATGGGGGGTTATTTACTTAATCAGGAGACATAATGATTTTAGAAGAAGTGTAGATTTTGTGTTTTTGCAGGTTCTAATCCCTAAAAAAGAATCTAAAGATGATATGGAACGAGAACGGGATCAAACTGGAGAAATCCGTAAAGTTGTTGGTGTAGCCGAACATTTTTTTCAAACTTTATATGGAATAAAGGATTTCGACTTCTTAAAGAATAGCCCATTTTTGTCACTGGAATATATTGCAACTGATGGGCAAATAAAGTTTTACATTGGTTGTCCTCGGGATTTAGAAAAATTGGTGGAAAAACAAATTACTAGTTTTTATCCTGAAGCAATTATTGAAGAAACTCCAGCTCCAGAAATTTTCGCGGAAAAAACAAAAATAGAAACTGCTTATATTCGGGCAGAAAAAAAATTTTTCTTCCCTATCAAAACTTATCATAAATTTGAATCATCAGATCCTATTAATAATATCTTAAATTCTCTTTCTAGTGCTTCTGACGAAAATGGAGAGGCGGCAATGGTGCAAATAATGATTCGTCCTGTAGAAAATAATTGGCAAAAAAAGGCGCGAAATTTTGCAAAAGAATTAGCAGAAGGAAAAAGTTCAATTAAATGGTGGAATCCTATTTCAATTTTGGGAGGATTATTCCGCTTAATAGTTAGCGGAGCAGATGATTCCAAAGATAATAGTGGAACTTCTAATAAAGATACTGAATCACAAGAAACCACTAAAGCAATTGAAGAAAAAGCTGATCGAAATGGTTTTGAAACTATTATTCGCGTAGTTACTAGTTCTCCAGATAAACGACAGGCCAAAGCTAATATGGCTTCTCTATTAAATTCTTTTGCTCAATACGGAACTCCAAGTTTAAACAGTTTAATTTCAAATGATGCTCAAAAATATCATTTTTCGCGGGATTTAATTTACAATATGTTGTTTAGGACATTCCAAAAGACTTGGATGTGGCAAAACAAAATGATTTTAACTCCTGATGAGTTAGCTTCACTATTTCATTTTCCACACATTAAATACAATAATATTCCTAATGTAAAATGGCAAAATTATAAAATTGTTCGTCCACCAGCTAATATTCCCAAAGAAGGAATATTGTTGGGACACAGTATTTATCGTGGTGAAAAAATTCCAATTTATATGAAGAACGAAGACAGATTTCGCCATTTTTATGTAATTGGACAAACCGGTACAGGTAAATCATCAATTTTTCAATCAATGATTCGGCAAGATTTAAGAAATGGACAAGGTCTTTGTATAATTGATCCACATGGTTCACTAGTAGAATCTGTTTTACCTTTTGTGCCAAAAGAAAGAGTTGATGATGTAATTATTTTTGATCCAGCTGATTTAGAACGCCCTATGGGACTAAATCTTTTAGAAGCTAAAACTCCTGAAGAAATGGATATGGTGGCGTTAGACGCTATGAATATTATGATTAAAATGTTTGATGAGGAAATTTTTGGTCCACGAATCCAAGATTATTTCCGAAACGGAGTTTTAACTTTAATGGCTGATCCAAATGGTGGAGCTTTGACCGATATTGTGCGACTTTTTACTGACGATGCTTTTCAACGGACAAAGGTTAAACATGTTACCAATCCAGTGGTAAAAAGTTTCTGGACTAAACAAATGGCTCAGACAGGAGCTCGTGAAAAACAAGAAATGATTCCATATTTTGCCGCGAAATTTGGAGCTTTTGTGACAAACTCAATGATGAGAAACATTATTGGACAAACAAAGTCAGCTTTTGATTTTGCAGAAGTTATGGATCAAGGAAAAATTTTGTTTATGAACTTGTCTAAAGGAATGACTGGGGAAGTTAATTCCAAACTACTGGGACTGATAATTGTTTCTAAATTACAAGTAGCAGCTTTGCGTCGTCAAAAGGAACTAACTGGTGGAAAAAAGCCGCGAGATTTTTTCCTTTATATCGATGAGTTTCAAAACTATGTGACTGATGCAATTGAATCAATTCTATCTGAAGCACGAAAATATCGACTTTCTTTACATTTAGCTCACCAGTATATTTCACAGATTGATACTAGTGGACAAAAGAAAGGAGTAAATTTAAAAGATGCCGTTTTCGGAAACATTGGAACAATGATGTCTTTCAAAATAGGTGCCCAAGATGCTGAATATATGGCTAAAGAATTTGCCCCTGTCTTCACTGATCAAGATTTAATTAATATTGATAAATATAAAGCAGTAATGAAGTTGTCTATTGACACTCAACCATCTCGTCCTTTCTCCATCGTTCCTTTAAACCCTTATTTGGAAAAAGGAGATGAAAAAGTTGCTCAAGTTTTAAAACAAATTTCGCGATTAACTTATGCTCGCAGTAAAAAGTTTGTAGAAAAAGAAATTTTTGCTCGTTTAGATGTTTAAGCAGATATTTAAGTAAAAAAAGTTAAAGAAGTTTAAGTATTGTAAGTATTAAAAGAAAAGAAAAGAAAAGAAAAAAAGAAGATGAAAAAATCCCGCGAAATTTTTTGGTATATTGTTATTTGCAGAGATAAGAAAATGTTAATGTTTTTTTATGAATTCAAATAATATCCTCAATTTATGATAAAATCAGTTTTTTCGCGGGATTTTATTCTTGCCTTATTTTTCGCATTTCATAAAATAACCTCACAAATAAAAATTAACAATTTTAAAAATGACAACTAAAAAAACTTCAAACTCAAATAATTTAGCACTTGCGATTATTATAGCCGCAATTTTAATTGCTGGTTCTATTTTTTATTATGGAACAAAAAAATATGCTTCTAATAATCCGCAAGCAACAGCAAATCTTGATCAGAAAATAGCTCAAGGAATTGAAAATTATGTTAAAAAACAACAAGAAGAAGCTAGAAAAGCCCAAGAAGAAGCCAATAAACCTAAAAAGGTTGAAGGTGTTTCTATTGATGATGATGCAATTCTTGGGAATAAAGATGCCAAAGTAACAATTGTTGAATTTTCCGATTATGAATGTCCATTTTGTAAAAGACATGTAAATTCTGTTTTTCCAGAAATTAAGAAAAAATATATTGATACAGGAAAAGTTAGATATATTTTTCGCGATTTCCCACTTCCTTTTCATGAACCAGCAGCTATGAAAGAAGCTCTAGCTGCCGAGTGTGCCGGAGATTTAGGTGGTGATGAAAAATATTTTGAATATCATGACGAATTATTTAAGACAACTGCTTCTAATGGAAAAGGAACTGGCGAGGTTTCTTTATCTGATTTAGCAGAAAAAATTGGCTTAGATCCAGCGAAATTTAAAAAATGTTTAGATTCAGAAAAATTTAAAGACGAAATTCAAAAAGATATTGCTGATGGACAAAAATACGGAGTTTCTGGCACACCAGGATTCTTTATCAACGGTTGGTTTATTAAAGGAGCTTATCCTTTCTCTGAATTTGAAAAATTCATTGAGCAAGAATTAGCGGCTACTAAGTAAAATCCCGCGAAATTTTAGTTTAAAAACTTAAATCCAGACTTAGCACTATCTGTTTAAGTCTGGATTTTTGGAAATTTTAAAAATTTCGCGGGATTTTTTAAAATTTGTTATAATCCTGGTTGATGAAATTTATTCTGACAAAAATTCCATTTATCCACAAAAATTTTCGTGATTTAAAGATGGAATTAAAAGTTGTCTTTGGGTCTCATTTTTTGACAGCTATTTCTTGTTTTTTACCATGGGTTAGTTATGAGCCACTTTATGGAGAATCTTATTTTGACAATGCTTTTAACGGACCAATAAAACTTATTGGGTTTCTGATTTTTCTAATTTCCTTAGTTATAATAATTATTTTCGTTGATAAATTACTAAAAACGAAAAAGATAAAACTACCAATTTCTGAAAATATAATTTTTATTTTCGCGGGATTTCAACAAATAATTTTAATTATCTGTGCTTGGTCTGTCTTATTGTTTTTAGGAGGAGGCTTTAATTCATTACAAACTAGATTTGGAATTATTTTTAGTTTATTATTTCAAATTTTTGGATTAGTTTCAGCTTATTTATTAACCCGTGATAAGAAGAAAGAAGCTGTAATTAGTTTTTTTCATCAAGCTGAAAAAAAATTAGACCAAGGAACGCAAAGCTTATTTGGAGAAAATAAGACAAAAAATCCCGCGAAAAAATAGCATTTTTAGAAAAATAATTTAAATTATTAGTAAACTAATTGAAAAAAATGAGTAAAAAAACTGATGATCGTATTGTTTCGTTTCTTAGTGATATTCAAAAAGAAGGAAAAGCAACTGGAAAAGTAAAACTAGAAGACTTTGCCGAGGCCATGGAAAACATCTCTGTCATTATGAATGATGATGTAGCCCAAGCTTATCGTGATAAAAAAGAAGAAGATTGGCCAACAGCTAAAATGGCAATTTATTGTCATGATTGTCGTGATATTGTCCCCGCTGGAATTGGGCAAACTTTGCGTGGCAATCCTCGAACTGTTTGCGGAACTTGTGGTTCAAAAAAAATATCTAGTGGCCGTCTGGAAGCACTAGAAAAATTTTACCACATTGAAGAAAACAAGAAAAAACAAGCTGAAAAAGAATCTCTAACAAAACAGACTTAATTTCGCGGGATTTTTATATTCCACGTTGTAAAATCTTTTTCTAGTATTAAATTATTTTCGTGAATACGAAAACTAATATCAGCAGAAATTGGGAACGGGGTCTTCCAGCGTGGAACATTATTTATGAAAATTTTATTGTCGTGAATTTCTATCAAATTTTTATCAAAAAATCCCGCGAAATTTTCATTATCTTTTAAAATTAACGGTTTTTGATCAGAATTTAGAAAAACTTCCTGCCAATTTTTTGTTTTTAGATTATAAAAAATTACTTTTTGGGCATCAGCTGAAACAGAAATATTTTGTAAACGCAAAGAGTTTATTTCCAGAATTTTAAATTTCCTTTGAGTCGCAAAATCATAGTAATAAACGCGATTTTTCGCGGGAATTATAATTCCATTACTGGTTAAAGAAAAATTTTTATTTAGAAAAACAACTTGAAAATCATCTTTAATTCTAGTTAGAAGTTGTGGTTTTCCAGTTGTTTGAATAAAGATGTTTAAAAATCCCGCGAAATTTTTCGCGAAAATCTGAAATTTGCCATCTGGAGCTATTAAAATTGGGAAACCTGTTTTGCCGTCTATTTTTTTTCCAAAATTTCGCGGGATTTTTTCCGCTTTTATTTCCGGTAAATCTGGCTGAACGCGGATAACAATTTTTTTGGTTTTCCATAAAGGAACTTTTTTTATAAAAATTTTTGAATTTTCATTTACTAACTTATGCTGAACTTCTGCGATAAACTTAGAACCGGCCCGAACCTTAATTCGGCAAGGATTTTTTGAACATTGGTAAATTTTTTCGCGGGATTTTACTATGAAATTTTCTACTTCGGCGTGATTTACAAAAATTTCGATATACCCAAACCAAAGAAAAAAATAAACTAAAACTCCCGCGAAAAAAGCGACAATAATTGCAATCGAAAGTTGGCGATTAGAAACTGTCATCTCCGATGTTTTCGATATGTTCGCAAAAAATCTTTCCGTCGTCAATTCGTAAAATTACTGCCTCCACACGAAAAAAAGGCACTTCGTCATAATTTCTTTGTTTTAGGAAAAAGTCACGAACAGCCAGTTTAATTTTTTGAAACTTGCTTTTGGTAATAGCATCTTTCCCTGTTCCAAAAGAATTAGAACGACGAGTTTTAACTTCTACCGCTACCCATTCACGGTCAGGATTCATCATTAATAAATCAATTTCTCCACCTTGAGCGTGGATATTATGTTCAACGAGTTTGTATTTTTTATTCATCATCAAAAATTTCGCAGCAATTGCTTCTCCCTGTATTCCTATTTTTTTGAAATAAGCCTGATTGTCCATCACCTTGAAGTATAAATGTTTTT
>CAZMOH010000030.1:0-10270 GCA_964567875.1 uncultured Candidatus Peribacteria bacterium
GCCTGATAGACGCAGGGAAAATTTTAGGCATTACGCTTGTGGACCATTTGGTGATCTCCAAAAACGGCTACGCAAGCTTACGCAAGAGAGAGAGAGCTTTGGGGTGGTAAGAAATAAAAAATCCTACCCCCGCACCTGCCGTAACTGAAAAAACCGCAAAAGTTTCGTAAAAAGTTTGTCAGTTGTCTCCAGAAACAAGCTATCCATACGGTTTTTCTGGAAAAATCCCGCGAAATTTTTGAGTTTGATAAACCGAATCTGGCGATAATTTTCTGCTATTTCCTTATTTACAAAAACATTTTGTAATTTTCCCGTCCGTGAATCTTGCATCATAAAACTTCCCGTTTCTGTCCACTTATTTTCCAACGGGTCAGTAATCACAATCGGAATAAAATCGTGTTTGTGTCGTAGATATTTGATTTTTTCGCGGGATTTTTCGTCTAATTCTAAATCATCAGTTAACCAAAAAATTGTCGCGGAGCGTTTGAGAAATTTTTGTAAAAATTGAAAAACTTCTTCTTTTTTCGCGGGATTTTTCGTAACTGGATTTTCATATTGTTCTAAACAATACGCCATAATGTTGAGAATATTTTTTCGCCGTTTTTTCGCGGGAAAAATTTTTGGTTTTCCATTACCATAAACCATCGCTCCGACGCGATCACCATTTTGTACCGCTGATAAAGCCAACATCGCTAGAGTTTCTAAAACTGTTTCGTATTTAAATTTTTCGGTTGACCGAAACCGCATTGTTGGCGAGACATCTATCAAAAAAAACAAAGTATTGTCGCGGGATTCGTGGTAAGTTTTTACAAAAAGTTCACCTTGTTTGCTGGAAGTTTTCCAGTGAATATCGCGGATATCGTCCCCCATATCATAAGGACGAATATCCGCAAACTCAATTCCTCGTCCCTTAAAAGCTGAACGATAATTCCCCGCAAAAAGCGAAGTTATCTTATTTTTAGTCTTTAAATCTAAGAGCCGAACTTTTTTTAAAATACTTGGCAACATTTTTAAATTTTTTTTTAAAATCACGCGAAATTATGGTGTTTGAACTGTGTGTAAAATAGTTTCAATCAATTGATCACTCGTAATATTTTCCGCTTCTGCTTCAAAAGACGGCATAATTCGGTGGCGTAAAATATCGTGAGCACAAGCTTTGACATCGTCGGCATTAACATAATCACGACCAGCAAAGAGTGCTTCAATTTTTGCTCCGCGCATTAAATTAATTGATCCTCGCGGTGAGGCGCCAAAAGCAATATGATGAGCAATTGCTTCTAAATGATATTTCGCGGGATTTCGACTAGCTTCCACGATTTGAGTAATGTATTTCAAAACAACTTCGTCAACATAAATTTTGTCAATAAGGTTTTGGATTTCCAGAAGTTCTTGGTGTGAAAAAACTTTCTTTAATTCCGCGAAATTTTGTTTTTCCACCATGGTAAGCATTTTTTGCTCATTTTCTAAACTAGGATAATCTAGATGAACTTTGTAAAAAAATCGGTCAACTTGCGCTTCCGGTAACGGAAAAGTTCCTTCTTGCTCAATTGGGTTTTGTGTGGCGAGAACCACAAATGGATCTGGTAATTTGAGAGTTTCGTCACCAATTGTTACTTGTCGTTCTTGCATCGCTTCCAATAGAGCCGACTGTACTTTAGCTGGAGCACGATTTATTTCGTCAGCGAGAACTAAATTCGCAAAAATGGGACCCTTACGAGTTTTAAAAGTTTGGTCTTTGGGATTAAAAACTTGATTTCCAATCAAATCTGATGGTAAAAGGTCAGGAGTAAACTGAATCCGCGAAAATTCTAAATTACAAACTTTAGATAAAGCTATAATAGCTGTTGTTTTAGCCAGTCCTGGTACTCCTTCCAAAAGAATGTGTCCTTTAACAAATAAGGTTCCTAGCAGACGGTTAATTAAAATGTCTTGTCCTACTAAAATTTTTTCCATTTCTGTTTTAGCTGCTACTATTTTGTCGTGAACAGCGGGTATTTTTTCTGATATTTCAGTATTTTTTTTCATTGTTCAAAAATTAAATTTCGCGGGAATTCTACAACTCCAAAATGAAGAGATGATGAAAAACAGACAGGAAACATAAAATCCCGCGAAATTTTCAAATTACAAAAAAATTAGAAAGTTATTCTAACTATTTTTTTATCAAACTAAACTCACAAATATCACTTTTTTTACAAGAAACTTTATAAGTTCCGCCTTCTACGACATTTCCTTTAATCATTTCATCAGCTAGGGGACTTTCAATACGATCGGCAATAACTCGTCGTACTTCTCGTGCTCCAAACTCCGGATTGTAAGCTGACTTCGCCAAAGAATTAATATCTGATCCCCCAATTTTTAGAGAAATATTTTTTTCGCGTAATCTGTCTTGTAGTTTAGAAATTTGTAGTTTAACAATTTTTTTAATGGAATCTCTAGTCAGTGGTCGGAAAATAACGATTGAATCTAGACGATTGATGAATTCTGGGGTAAATGATTTTTTCAAATCCTTTTTAACGTCTTCCGCAATAGACTCAAATTCATCTTCTGATTCAGCAAGATCTTTTTTGGTCGCTCCAAAGCCGATAGCATTAGCGTTTTGTTGAAATCTTTCGGCTCCGACATTAGAAGTCATAATAACCACAGTATTTTTAAATGAAACAGTTCGTCCTTTTCCATCAGTCAGTTGACCATCTTCAAAAATCTGTAATAACATGTTGTGGACATTCTTGTGCGCTTTTTCAATTTCGTCAAAAAGAACAATAGAATAAGGTTTTCGGCGGACTTTTTCAGTTAGTTCACCGCCTTCATCATGTCCTACATATCCAGCTGTTGCTCCAACTAATCTTGATCCGGTATGACCTTCGGAGAACTCCGACATATCAATTTTAATTAACGATTTTTCGTCGTTATAAATTTCTTTCGCGAGATTTTTTACCAATTCGGTTTTTCCGACTCCAGTTGGTCCTAAAAACAAAAATGCTCCCAAAGGACGATTCGGATCTTGTAATTGTAAACGCGCTCGTCGTACTGATTTTGCAATAACTTTAATTGCTTCGTCTTGTCCCACAATTTTAGTCTGCAAAGTTTTTTCTAGGTTTTGGAGATTTTTTAAATCAGAATCCAGAAGCTTAGTAACAGGAATATCGGTTGTCATTTCCAAAACTTTCGCAATATCTACTTTTTCAATTTTTTTCGGTTTAATTCCCGCGAATTTTTGATGTTTTAAGTCGAAAATTGCTTGCTCCAAAGCTTGTTCTTGTAAATGATATTTATTAGCTTTTTCATAATTTTGAGCTAGCACGGCTTCTTCTTTTTTCTTTTGCAAATTAGATAACATTTTTCTTTTTTCGCGGATTTCTTTCCCGTTTAATTTATTTGTTAAACTTTTTTTCGCGCAAGCTTCATCTAATAAATCAAAAGCTTTATCTGGTAAAAAACGGTCGTT
The DNA here is from genome assembly GCA_964567875.1 of uncultured Candidatus Peribacteria bacterium. Lineage (GTDB taxonomy): Bacteria > Patescibacteriota > Gracilibacteria > UBA4473 > UBA4473 > JALVIB01. Next base: position 3,446 of record CAZMOH010000030.1, read on the forward strand.
GATATAACGGGCCGATAATTTCACCGCTGCTACTACTGCTTCATCAGAAATTTCTACTAAATGATATTTTTCATAATGTTTTTTTATTCCGCGTAGAATTTCGATAGCTTGTTCAATAGTTGGTTCGGGGACATCAATGGCTTGAAATCGTCGTGCTAAAGCAGAGTCTTTTTCTACATGCTTACGATATTCGTCAACCGTTGTGGCTCCAATAACTTGAATCATTCCTCGTGATAAAGCTGGTTTCAAAATATTCGCTGCATCTAACGATCCTTCCGCTCCACCAGCGCCAATGATAGTATGTAATTCATCAATGAAAAGAATAACTTCGTTTTCGGCAGCGGTTGCTTCTTCAATAATCCGTTTTAGGCGTTCTTCAAATTCCCCGCGATATTTTGTTCCAGCGACTAGGTTAGCCATTGATAACGACATTACTCGTTTATCAACAAGAGAATCTGGCACGCGACCTTCTAAAATTCGTAAAGCTAATCCTTCCACAATTGCTGTTTTTCCCACTCCAGGATCACCCAAAAGAACCGGATTATTTTTAGTTTTTCGCGAGAGAATAGTAATCATTCGTTCAATTTCTTTATCTCGTCCAATAATGGTTTGAATTTTTCCTTCAGAGGCCATTTCCGTAAAATCGTCACAGAAATAGTCTAAGGCCAAGCGTTTTTTGCGCGACATTTTTGAACCACGAGCACTCCCTTCTTGCGGAATTCCATCTAAAGAGGAATTTCCCGCGAAAAAATCTGGGGACGGCGAGAATTGTCCACCAGCTCCTGATCTTCCAACCATTCCAATTCCCACTAATAAGTTTTGCAAACCATCTAACAAGCTGCTGATATCACTAGGAATTTTACTTTCGGTTACGGTTTTTGATTTTTTAAATAAATTTTCTAAGTAATCCAAAACCTGTTCAGGTTTAACCATTAAAGTATTTAAAACATGTGTCGCTCCAGAATTTTTTTGCTGTAAAAGAGCATATAAAATGTGCTCACTATCAACAGAAGGGTGTCCAAAATTTAGAGCAGATTTAGCAGCATTTTCCACTACTTTTTGAGCAAAAGGAGAAAAAGTTTCTAATTTCGCGGGATTTTGTTCATCTTTTTCCGCTGTATTTTGGGTGGGACTTTTCAATTCACTAGAAATCCGAAAAGCGTTTTCATAGGTGACACCAAAGTTTTTTAAAATTTCACTGGCTAAAGATTTTGGTTGTTTCAAAAGTCCTAAAAGTAAATGTTGAGTTTGGACTTGAGTATCACCCAAAAGTCGCATTTGTTCTTGTGATAAAATGAGAGTGTTTTTAGCAAACTTGGTAAACGAATTAAATTCTTGTGACATTTTTTTGTTTTTAGTTAGTTCAGGGAATTATACCAAAATCCCGCGAAAAAATTAAGCTATCTGCCTTGATTTGTCTAGTTGAAAAGTAGTGAACTACTATTTTTGAGCTGTTAAAACTTTTTCTTTGATAACAGCAAAATGTTGGTTAGAGGTGTCAGAGGCAAGCATTGTCTGAGCCAAAGGAGCTTCAGAAATAAAATCTTGGGTTTGATATTGAGAAATTTTTGAATAAATTCTTTCTTTTTCCAATAACAGATTATAGTTTTTTTCAGTTTCTTGTTGCAAAACATAACCACGCATAGCAACACGGTTTGATAAAAAAATATAAGCCGTTCCTAATATAATTGCTCCTAGAATTAAAAAGGATAATAGTAATCGTTGAGTGTTGTAAACTTGAATAGAGAGTAAAACTCTTTTTTTAGCCATTTTTTTTGTGGGGGTTTTTACCTGTATATTTTAAATATTTAGATTTTAAAAACAAATTATTTTTCTGCGAAATTTCCGGAAGTTCTATCAATTATAGTGTAAGTTTTATTAGAAATTTCATTACCAAAGCTATCAAAAATCCCGCGAAATTTTAGAGAAAAACGTTCATTTGGTTGAACTTCTTTCTGCCAAAATCCGAGTAAAGCTGTTTTTTTATCATCAAACAGAATAATATCAGCTAATTCAGGGTTTTCGCGGATTTTTTTGTTTTCAAAGTTTTTATCAATAATTTCTATTTTTAATTGCGGACTGATAATAACTGGTTCGGAAAAATGGATTTCCGCAAAACTAAATTGGCGATTTTTTTCTCGAAAAAAGTTTGACCATTTTCCGCGAAATTTTTCAGGAATAATTTTGCGGTCACCAGTCCATTCATGCATGGTCAGAAAAGGACGAACTTGATCAGAATTAGCTTCCCAAATCATTTTTTCGCGGAATTTTTCTGTTTTACGATAAAGGTTTCCGATGTTTTCATGATGTTCAAAATTAGCTCTAGCAAAGGTTTGTTGTCCAAATAAAGAAACTTTTAAATCCAAGAAAAGAGTCTGTCCGCGTTGATTAAAGACACTTAATTCTTTTAAATCACCTTGGTAATTAAACTCAAACCATTCTTCCCAATTTTCTCCAGGAGCCAGTTTAGCTGGAAATCGTAAATTGTCTTGTTGAAATTTCGCGGGAAAATCTAGTTCAAAAATTCCTTGCCAATTTTGGGAAAGAGGTTCGTCATATTGTCCTAGATGTTCAACTTCAAATTTTCCGCTAATTTTCCATTTTTTCGGAGCAATTTCTCGGGCGGAAATATGCAGGGTTTTTTGCAAAAACCGCGAACTTTTTCCACCACCTAAATTCCACTCATAAAAAGCAAAATCTGTTTTTTCCGGTTTAATTTCAGGGGAGATTTTTGGCAAATAAAGGTTCCCGTTCTGAATTTTTTCCGCTAAATTTCGCGAAATTTCTGGCCAATCCCAAGGGTGTTTTAAAATCTCCCAAATTATTTTTTTAGTCATCGTTACCAGCGGAGACTTGCGATTTTTTAGAGATTCCTCATCGTGTCGGTCAACATTAGCCACTTCACGAGTTAAATTTGCAAAAAGATTTAAATCCCGCGAAATTTTTTCCACGCTAGAAATATCAACTAAAATCACATCATCAACTTCTATATCAATAGATTTAGCGGATTTTAAAAAAGTTTCAGTACAAATTTTTAAATTAGGATTAGTTCCCAAATCCCAAAACCGCAATTTATTTGAAACTTGGTTTATAGGGTCAGGGGCTTCGCCAAATTCAGCATTTTTCAAAGCATAAACATTTTTCAGGTTTAGTTTTGGGGGAAAAACGCGAAACTGTCCGTAAGCAGTTACAAATCCCCCACAAGGACGAAGTTCGGCTTCATTGGTTAAAATAACAAGATGCTTATTAAATAAAAAATTTTTAGAAAAAATTAAATTTCGGACGGGATACAAAGTATGACCAATAAAAATTACTAATAAAGTCAGCCAAAACCATTTTTTCTTCAACAAAAACCACATTTTTTAGGGGGATTTTAAATTCTTCTTAATTATGTTTTTTAGATAAAAAAAGGCAAGAGTTTCAAAATTTCGCGAGATTTTTACTTTTTTGATAACTCACGAGCCCGAAGTAAACCAGCAGCACAAGATCTTTCTAAAATTCTCGCGAAATTTTGCATTTTTTCTTTATCCAACAAATTTTCCGCGAAAATTTCTCTTAGGAGTTGTTCAATATTTTGATTTTCTAAATACTCAATCATTGCTTGAGTGGTGCCATTTTTGGAAGTAACACTTTTTTGAATATCGGAATAATTAAATTTTTCGGCGAGTTTCTCAACTCCTTGAAAAGTTTTTTCCGTAATTTCTGGAGCAAATTCTGGTAAAAAATCATGTTTTATCGCGATGTTTGCTACAATTTTTTTAAAGTAATTAAAAAATTCGCGGGATTTTTCATCATTTTTTGAGACATTTAAAACATGATGGATTTTGTCGCGTAAAAAAGCAATAACCCCAAACATTGAGGCACTGGCGATAATACTTTTATTTAATTCTTGTAAATCTTTGACTTCGTACACGGCTCCACTTTCGGCAAAAATTTTTTTCACAATTTCTTTCTTTTTCTTAGGAAAATCCCGCGAAAAATTTAGAAAAGTACAACCGGCACCAACCACAGAACCACGATTGGGCATAGCTTGGACAATATCTGCTCCGACGAATTTTTTGGCAATGTCTTCTGGTTTAATTCCAGCGATAATTGAGACAATTGTTTTGCCTTGCATATTTTCCCAGACTTTTTCTGCCCAAAACCCATCTTGTTTGTAAGACAGAAAAATAAGATCAGCCTCTTTAATATCCTCGTGATTGAGCGAAACTGATAATCCTTCTCTCGCTAAAATTTCGCGGGATTTTTCACTGCGGACAATGGCTTGGTATTTGTTTTTATCAACTATGTTTTTCTCAAAAAGTTTTTGCATAATACCTTTTTGCATATTTCCATAACCGAGTGAGGCGATTTTTAAGTCTTTAAGATCCATTTTTTCCAAAGAAGTGAGTGTTTCCATTATAAAGTTTTTTAAGTTATAAAAAATTAAAATTAGGCGAGAAAATCCCGCGAAATTTTGAAAGTTTATAAAAAAAACACCCGACAGAGTTTGTCCGGTGGGAAAAGTTTCGTTTTCTATTACTTCAAAACTACCGCACCGGAAAACGGTGAGGTGGGCAAGGAATAATAGCGAATTTTCGTGAACTCATTTTGCGAAAATTTTAGAGCAATCTTGGCAAGTATCAAAAATTTCGCGGGATTTTACTTCTTCCCGCCAGTGAAAAATTCTAAACGATCACCAACTTCAAAAACTAAATCTTCATGGGTAACTTTTACTCCACATTCAGTTCCTTCATTTACTTCGTGGACAACTTTTTGTCCTAACTGAACTGATTCTGATTTTGCAATACCAAGTAAAACTTCTTCTTTATTCTCATTCTTGCGGAAAACTTTAAACCGCATTTTTCCGCGAATTTTTCCTGAAACAACATCTCCACCAATCACCGCCATTTTCTTATTAGCAGCAAAAATTGCTTTTATGACAAATTCTCCTTCCACAATTTCCTCATCTTTATCCAGCTCTTGTCCTTCCAAAATTTCGCGGAGTTTTTCTGTTAAGTGATAAATCACGTCGTAATTTAAAATCTCAACTCCTTCTTTTTCCGCCATTTTTTTAATTCGTCCCGGTACATTTACACTAAATCCAACTAAAATGCTTTCTCCAGCACTGACTAACATTACGTCGGATTCGGTTATTTCTCCCACTCCGGAGTGGATAACTTGCGCCATAGATTTATCAGTTTTGATTTTTGCTACTTCAGTTTTTACTGCTTCCAAAGTACCGTTGGAATCAGCTTTAACAATAACTTTTAAATGTTTAAGTTTACCTTCGGCAATCCGAGCTTTTAAAGTTGCCAAAGAAGCTTTTTTCTTTTTAGACAAATCATCAGTATGACGAATGTCAGCTACTTCTTCCGCTCTTTTTCGTGCGATTTTATCAGATTTAACCACTTGTAAAAGATCTCCGATACGAGGAAGTTTTTCTAAGCCTGTAATTTGGACAGGCGTACTTGGACCAGCCATTTTTAGAGAATTTCCCGCGAAATCTGTCATCGTCCGAACTCGTCCACTTTGATCATAAATTACAAACGGATCACGAACTTTTAGAGTTCCAGTATTAACTAAAACCGTAGCAAAAACTCCTTTCCCTTTATCAACTTCAGCTTCAATAACAGTACAAATCGCGGAACGATTAGGGTTGGCTTTTAGTTCTTGTAACTCGGCTACAGTCAAAACGGTATCCAAAAGCTGATCAATACCTTGTCCTGTTTTCGCGGAAACTGGCACACAAGGAGTATCTCCGCCCCAGTCATCAGGATTTAAATCGTTTTCGGCCAATTCTTTTTTTACTTTGTCAGGATTAGCTCCGGCGATATCCATTTTGTTGATAGCGACTACGATTGGAATTTCGGCAGCTTTGGCGTGATTTATAGCTTCCAAAGTTTGAGGTTTTACGCCTTCGTTGGCAGCTACCACTAAAATTGCAATATCGGTCGCTCGTGCTCCACGTGCTCGCATAACGGTAAAAGCTTCGTGCCCTGGTGTGTCTAGAAAAGAAACTTTCTCTCCATTTACTTCTACTTGATAAGCTCCGATTCGTTGGGTAATTCCGCCGGCTTCTTTGTCTGCGACTTTTGTCTGACGGATATAATCTAAAATAGAAGTTTTTCCGTGGTCAACATGTCCCATAATAGAAATTACCGGTGGTCGTTTTTTTAATTGTTCTGGTTCTTCATTAGCCAGAAGTGATTTTAAATCTCCGCGAAATAAATCCTCACCGGTTAACTCTTCGGCTTCTTTTTTAACTTTTACGCCTAATTCTTCAGCAATAATGGCGGCTGTTTCGTAGTCAATATTTTCTTTTAAATTTGCGATAATTCCGTTTTGCTTCATCTTTACCAGCACAATCGGAATCGGTTTAGAAATCTTGACTGCTAATTCTCGCACGGTCATATTTTCTGGGAGCACGATTGTTCCGTCGTCTTCAACTTTAACCTCCACTTCTTGGCGCTCTTCTAATTTCGCGAGATTTTTTTTGGCAATTTTCTTTTGTTTTCTTTGACTTCCGGCGGTTTGTTTTTGTTGTTTTTCAATAATTTCGCGTTCTAATTTAGCTTCTAATTCGTGTTCCACTTGCGAAATTTCATCACCAATTTCAATTTTTTCAATTTCCCGCGCAATCTCGTCATCAATCATTTCGTCTTCGGGAATCTCGTAATCTAAATCCATTGCGTGAAGTATTACCGCTTCGGGAGCAATATCTAATTTTTTGGCGAGATCGGATACAGAAATTGTCATTCGCGCGAGAGATTAGATAATTTCGCGGGATTTGTCTAGTTGTTTTCGCGGAAAATTCCGCAGGATTTCGCCTTCGGCAGAGTGGAA
>CAZMOH010000031.1:0-10107 GCA_964567875.1 uncultured Candidatus Peribacteria bacterium
GTTAAATTTTTCGCGGGAGTTTCTTTTTTTTTTTTTCTGAGTAAAATTTTTTTGAGGAAAAAAATAAGAATTTTGACCGGTATTCAACCAAGTGGGGAATTACATATTGGTAATTATTTTGGGGCGATTAAACCCATGTTGGAGTATCAAAAAGATGATAGGAATGAAATGTTCTTTTTTATCGCTGACCAACACGCACTAACTTCACTTAAAAATCCCGCGAAATTTCAGGAATATTCTAAAAATGCTATTTTAGACTGGTTAGCGCTGGGGTTAGATCCCGCAAAATCTTTATTTTATCGTCAATCTGATGTGCCGGCACACACCGAATTGTTGTGGTATTTACTTTGCCTAACACCGCTAGGAATGCTGGAACGAGCGCATTCTTTCAAAGACAAAAAAGCCAAAGGCTTAGAGGCAAACGCCGGACTTTTCACTTATCCAATGTTAATGGCGGCGGACATCATCTTATATTCCGCGGATAAAGTACCAGTAGGAAAAGATCAAAAACAACATGTCGAAATGTCGCGGGATATTGCTCAAAAATTTAATCATACTTTTGGAGAAACTTTTGTTCTGCCTGAGTCAGATATCGCGGAAAATGTACAAACAATTCCAGGTCTAGACGGACAAAAAATGTCGAAATCTTACGGTAACACAATTCCTATTTTTGCTGACGAAAAAATTCTGCGCAAAAAAATTATGTCGATTAAAACTGAATCTAAAAATTTGGGAGACCCGTTAAATCCTGATACCTGTACAGTTTTTAAATTTCACGAACTTTTTCAAAACCCAGACTTAGAAAAACTCCGCGAAAAATATTTAAACGGAGAAATTGGTTATGGGGATTCTAAAAAACAACTTTTCGCACTTATTTGGGATTACTTTTCTGAAGCTCGTCACAAACGAGAAAAACTCGCGAAAAATTGGAATGAAGTAGAAAAAATTATGCAGAGTGGAGCTAAAAAAGCCCGCGAAATTTCGCAGGCTAAATTAGATGAAGCTAGAAAGAGAATTGGCTTTTAAAATTTTAAAATTAAAAATGGAGAAAAAAATTTTTAGTAATAAAAAAATTTCGTATACAAAAATATATTGGTGGATTTATTTAGATAAAGTTATTACTAATATTAAAGAACTTGTTTTGAATTTAATTAAAAAATAATTAAAATTTTGCGGGATTTTCTAAAATATTAAAAAATGAAGAAAAGAATATTGGTGACAGGTGGAGCCGGGTTTATTGGTTCAAATTTTTGCAATATAAACCGCGAAAAATTTGATATTGTCGCTTTAGATAATTTATTTCTCGGTGATCCAGAAAATTTACATCCTAATGTGAAATTTGTGCAGGGAAGTGCTTGCGAAACTGAAGATTTAGAAAAATGTTTGTCTCTCTTTGAAAATAAAGGAGAAGAAGGGAAAAATCCCGCGAAAATTGACGCCGTTTTGCACTTAGCGGGAACTAGTTCTGCTCCAATGTTTGCTGGTGAAAATTATGTTTCAGGTTATTTAAATTCAGTGGAAAGTTTCTTGCGAACAATAGAATTTGCGCGAAAGAATGGTGCGAAAAGATTTTTATATGCTTCAACTTCTTCCATTTATGGAAATCAAGAGCTACCTTTAAGCGAGGATAAACCAGTTTTTCCGACTAACCATTATTCTGTTTCTAAACTTTTTTACGAAAATGCTTGTACGGCTTATCACCAAAATTTTCCCGAAATGGAAACAATTGGTTTTCGTTTTATGTCAGTTTATGGGCCAAATGAGGAAGCTAAAGGAGAATACGCTAATTTAATTTCGCAATTTATTTGGGATTTTTTTCGCGGGAATTCGCCTTTAATTTACGGTGATGGGACACAAACTCGTGATTTCACTAATGTGGCAGATATTGTGCAGGGAATTACTTTGGCTATAGAATCCCGCGAAAAATTGGGCTCAACAGTTTTCAATATTGGTCGAGGAGAGGGGACTTCTCTTAACGAGATGATTAAAGTTATTAAAAAATATCTAAAAACTGATTTAGAACCAAAATATATTCCAAATCCAGTTAAAGAGAATTATATCCGGGCTCAGCATGCAGATATTTCTAAAATTTCGCGGGTTTTGGGGTTTAAGCCACAAATATCTTTAGACGAAGGAATTCGTTTACAGATAGAAAATTTGCGTCCAGAAAAAATTAGAAAAACTAGTTCTGATAAGTTGAGATAATTTTTGAAAAATAAAATTTCGCGGGATTTTATTTCTATTAATGAATTTTTTTGCGTATACTTATAGAGATGGAATTAGAAACAATTATCGGACTTGAAATTCATGCTCAATTATCTACAAAATCAAAACTTTGGTGTAATTGCGATAATGATGCCTTTGGTGTAACACCTAACACTAGAATTTGTCCAGTATGTACAGGGTTTCCTGGAGTTTTGCCAGTTTTAAATAAATTAGCATTAGAAAAAGCATTAAGAGCAGCAGTTGCTTTAGGGTGTAAAATTCAAAATTTTTCTAAATTTGATCGTAAAAATTATTTTTATCCAGATTTGCCAACTGGCTATCAAATTACACAAAATGATAAGCCTTTTTCCTTACGCGGAAAAGTAGAAATTCTTGTTCCAACTAAAGATGAACATGGGAATGTTAGTAAAATTTCCGCGAAAAAAATAAAGATTACTAGAATTCATTTGGAAAATGATGCAGGAAAAATGACCCATACGGAGCAGGGAAGTTTGGTTGATTTTAATCGTGCGGGAACACCTTTGATTGAAATTGTAACAGAACCAGATTTGCGTTCGGCAATTGAAGCTAGGGCATTGGCTCAGGAAATTCAAAAAATCTTACGAGTTGTAGGAGCTTCAAAAGCTGATATGGAAAAAGGAATGATGAGATTTGATGCGTCTGTTTCGCTTCGTCCCAAGGGGGATAAAAAACTCTATGCTCGGGCAGAAATTAAAAACTTGAATTCATTTTCATCACTAGAAAAAGCAATTAACTTTGAAATTTCGCGACAAAGTAAATTATGGCAGAAAGGAAATCCACCAGATAAAGATTCCACTAGAGGATGGGTAGAAGAAATTGAAGAAACAAAATTATTGAGAGCAAAGGAGTCGGCTGATGATTATCGTTACTTTCCTGAACCAGATATTCCGCCCCTTGTTTTTACAGATGAAGAAATAGAAGAAATTTCGCGGGATTTACCAGAATTACCAACTGAAAAATTTTGGAAATACAAAAAAGAATATAAGCTATCAGATTTAAATGCTTTGAAATTGTCAGAATCCCATGAATTATCAGATTTTTATGAAGAAATAGTTAAACTTTCTGAAAAACCACAGGAATCCGCGAAATTAATTTTCTCGGTACTTCTATCTAACGATGAATGGAGTAAATCGTTGATAAATCCAGAACATTTTGCAGATGTTATTACACTTTTAGATAGAGCTGTAATTTCATCTTCTGGAGCTAAAAAAATTTTAAACAAGGCTATGGAAACTGGCGAACAAGCAGAAATTCTAATGGTTGAAATGGGGTTAGAACAAGTTTCTAATAATGATGAATTAGAAAAATGGATTGAGGAGGTTTTAGAAAAAAATCCTCAAACTGTTTCTGATTTTAAAAATGGAAAAGAAAAAGTTTTGGGCTTTTTAGTTGGACAAGTAATGAAAATTTCGCGGGGGACAGCTAATCCAGTTCTAGTACAAAAAACAATTCGTGAAAAACTTAAAAAATAATTTGAATCTTAAATTATCATTTAAAATCTAATTTCTTTTTTATTTTGGTTATTTTCTTTGGAAAAATTATAAATAGGATCGGCTTTTCCGGCTTGGATTTTTGCAAGTCTTTGTCTAGCTTTTACTCTGTTTTCAGTAATTTTTTTAATAACTTTATGGGGATGGCGAACTTTTTCGAATACAATTGTTCCATCTCGATTAGCCGTTTCAATTATAATATGACCTAACCCTAAGGCCCAACGCCAAAACCCACGATTATCAGGAATTACATTAGTTATAGCATCATACATTAATCCATTAGTTTCTGAACCAAATAGTTCGTGATTTTGTAATATTACACGGTGACTTGTAATATAAATAACATCATAATTGTAATCTAGCCAGGCTTTTATGAAAAATAATAAAGATAGAGAAGAGAATAAAACAGAAACTCCTATCCAAACACCTGTCCATTGAGTAGATTCTTTGGCAAAGATTAACATTAATAAGGAAAAGCTCATAAAAATTAAAGGTAGAATCATACCAACGACAAAAATTAGGGGGTGTTTTTGTACAACACGTTCTACTTTCTCTCCCGGTATTTTGTAAAATTTAGTATTCTTTTCACATTTAGATAAGGCTTCTTGTTCAATCCCATACATAGTTGTAAACCTAAGCACCCTAACTATTCTCATTAATAAGAAGGTTTCAAAGGCAAACTCAGACTCTTTTAAAATGCCAAATCTATCAAAATAAAATGGTAAAATAGAGAAAAGATCAATTATTCCTTCCCAAGAAAGTATAAAATTTCGCGGGTTTTTACTACTCCATATACGTAACAAATATTCAATAGTAAAAATAGTAACTATAATTTTATCAAATAAAACTAATGTTGAATCCATCCATTCTAAACCATTCCAATGAGAAATAAGATGTAATGGAATAACTGCAATTGAAATTAAAATAAGAAAAGTAATAGCCCCATTAATAAATTGAGCTTTTTTATCAGCAGGGTTATGAAAACACTCATAAAGATATTTTCTTACTTTTTCAAGATTCATTGTATATTCTTTATAGACTTTATTTTAAATAAATGCAAATTACTATTATTTTTTTAAAGAATCTCGCGAAATTTTTATCCAGGTAAATTAACTCCTAATCGTTTTAATAAGTAATAATATAAAATTATACTCATTCCAATTGTGAAAACCATTAAAATAAAGTTATAATTATGCTTGTGTTTAGCATGTATTTTCCTTTCAGAATGTTTGGCTACATCAAATAATTCATCACCAAAGAGAATAGACATAAAAGTACCAATTGCTGAAATGAAAATTATTGCCCAGAAAGGAATTGGTTCTGATAAGATATGCTTAAATAATCTTAAAAGCTCAGTTTTTTCATAGTATTCAGGATTAGTAAAAAAAACGTAGAGATTTAGAGTAATTGCTATCCCCCAAACACAAAGTTCAGAATATAGCATTTTTATTCTGGTAACTAACCTAAAAGGAAAATCAATCAAAAATCCAGCATCAGCAATTGGTGTACATAAAACAAAAAAAGACCAAGTTAAAGCAGTTATCATGCCACCTTTTTCAAATCCGTATTTATAAGCAATAAAAGCAAAATATCCCGCGAAAATAGCTAGGACTCCTAAAAATTTAAATAAAACATGCTGTTTAGTTTCGTGCTTCTTAAAATGATGAAAAGTGATATGTTTACCATACATTTTTAATTTTTTAAATTCAAAGGTATTTTATAACTTATCTTATAGATAATCAAATATATTATGGTTATAAGTTTTTTTGATTATTACTTGTTTTTTTAATTATTTTGTGTTAAAATGAAACGTTGTAGGGCTTTTAAATATATAAAACAATGATTGCAAAAAAAAGCAAAGAATTCGGTATTCCGTTGACAATACGATCTCGTGTTGGTTTTATGTGGTTTTTGACATTTTTTTATCAAGCTGGTTTTATTCTAGCTTGGATAACAACAACTTCTTTATTTATTGAGTTTTTTGGAATTCAAAATTTGCTTTGGTTGTTTTTAGCAGAGGCAGGATTAATGATTTTTGGGAGTATTATTTCACATTTTTTTCTCCAAAAAATAGAAATTTCCCGGATTTTATTATGGACAATAGGAATTAGTTTATTACTAATTTTCGCGGGATTTTTTCTACGACATGGTCGGACAAATCAAGTAGAATTATTATTTCTAGCTATTTTGATCAAAGATCTACTTTATTTAAGATTAAGAATTGGCTTAATACGAAAAACAGAATCTTTGTTTTCACCCCTTCAAGCAGAAAAATCAATTCCGTTTATTGATTCTGCTTTAACATTTGGGTTAGCTATTACAGCTGGAGTTATTTTGTTAATTTTAAATCTTTTCCCTGGTATTTTAGCTCAAGATTTGATATTTGCCTGGATTTTGCCCTTAGTTGTAATTGGAGGAATGTTGTTTTTTGAATCAAAAATTCTAAAAAAGGTTCCTCACTTAATTCCAAGAAAAGACACTTACGAAGAGCAGGGAAATTCATTTTCTGGGATTTTTAGAGATTTTGGAAAATTAAAATTTTTAAAATTTTTGTTAGTTGTGATTCTCTTACAATCAACTCTTTATACAGTTACTGAATTTGAATTTATTCGAACTTTAGATTCCAACTTTGAAAATCCCTCGAAAATTTCTTTAAACGGTGAATTTCTTCAAGCCAATATTTTTACAGATATAGAAAAAGGAGCTGTAGAGATAGCACATCTTGCTAAATTAGGAGTAGAGAAAACCTCAGCAGAACTTTTTGCTCACGAAACATTACTACACGATTTAACAGGATTAAGTTTGCTTTTTGGTGTGTTGGCCTTATTTGTTCAAGTTCTTGCAACTCCATGGATTTTGAAAAAGTGGGGAATTATCCGAGCAATAAATATTTATTTCGCGGGATTTTTGGCAACAACTTTTTCTTTTATTTTTGGTGGACATTTGCCGATTAATTTTGTTCGAGGATTTGAACATAGTTGTCATTCTTTGTTTATGTCAGGTTATCATTTATCTTTTTATTCTGTTCCAGAAAAATCCCGCGAATTTTTACGACATATAGTTGAAGGTATGCTTACTCCGTTAGGAATTATTTTAGCAGTTCTAATTGTTTTTGTATTAAAACAACTTTCAATTCTAGTGTTTTTACCTTTAATTATTAGCATTTTAGGAGCAGTAACTTTCATTGTTTCAACTTTTTTACATAAATCACGAACTAGATTGGGAGAAGATAATTTAAAAGCTGCTAAAAATATTTCACAAAAAATTAGAGCAATTGAGGTTTTAGGACAAGCTGGACATCATAATGCACACAAAATTTTAATTGAGGAACTGCAAAATAAAGAACATCATCCAATGTTGCGCGAAAAAATTGCGGAAACTTTATCTAAAATGCAAAAGTTAGAGATAATTCATTCTTATATAAAAATTTTAGATGATAAAAATGAAAATTTAGAGATAAAAATACGTATATTGGAGTCAATGTTAGAAATGAATAATTTGAAAAAATATGCCGAAAATCGTCATTTTATGCGTTTCAAAATGATTCAAGTTCTACAAAATTTATTCAACCTTGAGCAGTCTTCATATTTAAAAAAATTAGTAATTATGAATATTTTTCAGCATTTACCGGCTGAAGAAATTGTTCCATTTTTTAATAAAGTCATGAGTTCTAAAAATGAAATGTTACAATCAATTTGTTTACGATCTTGTGCTATTTTTAATGATCCAGATATAGTAACCTTTGTTGAACCTTATTTAAGTCATTCATCACCACGAGTCCGCAGTCATGCAGTTATTTCGCTTTGGGAGTTTTATGATAAGGAAAAACTTCGCGAAATTCTAAATTCTTTTCTGAAATCATCTTCACATGAAGCTAAAATTGCTGGGATTTACGCTATTGGAGAAATAGATGATTTTAAAAGTTTGCCTAAATTATATGATTTTTCACATGAAGAAAATTTAGAAATAAGATTACATTCTTTAGTTGCGAGAGCCAAGATGGGAGATGAAAAATCTATAAATGGAATTTTAGAGTTGCTTTTTTCTGCTGATGAAAAAACGGCTCATAAGGTTTTTAATATGTTAAAACGAGGAGTTCCTTTTAAATTCCGCGAAAAAATTAGAGAATATATTTACAGAGAAGTTGCCAGTAGGGTTCAGGAAATTATAAAAAATACAGAAAATACAGAGCCAGTATCTTTTTCTGAATCAACAGCTAAATATTTAAAAAGACTTTATCATTTTGCTGGACGTTATGATGATTTAATAGTTTTAGAATAAATATTCTAAATAAAAAAATAGCTCCATATGGAGCTATTTTTTTATATTTTTTATATGTCTTAATTACTCACTTTTTCGTCGAAAATAAGTTGGCCAGTGTAATAATTTATATTTTCCACTACGTACTTCAGTTGTCCCAATTTTTCTTTCTCTATTTGGAATAAAAGCTAAATCTAATTTTTTTGGTCCAGCAATCTTTGTATCCCCTTCGTATTTTTTGTAAGCTTTATCATAGCCATTAGAAGCTTTGTAGATTCGACGAACACAATTTTTCCAGTGAAAACATAATTTCTTATATTCAATCCCCGGAAAAACTGGTTTTTTAACTGTTTCAATATTTTTGTATTGAAGATTTTTTTTCTTGTAAACATAAGGTTTAAATTCCCAAGATCGTAAACCATTAGTGAACCGTTTATTCAAAAACTGACGAGTCCGTAAATAGTTTTTTAAAGAAGAAAAATTAATCGGAGATGGAGTGGAGTGACTACCAGGATAAGCTGGAATAGCAAATGCAGGGAATGACAACATAATTGCTAGAATTAGAATGATTTTTTTCATTTCTTAGTTTGTTAAAAAGTATATCCCTTAAATTTTCGCGGATTTTTTTTTATAGTCAAATTTTTTTCGCTTAATCCTTACTTTTTATATAGAATATAGAGGAAAATAATTGCTAAAAATGATTCTAAACAAAAAAATATTTCGAGCCTACGATATTCGTGGAGAAGCCTTTAAAGACTTTGACGAAGACGGATTCTTTGTTGTAGCCGCTGCTTTTGGGCGATATATTATGCAGAAACATGATCTGAAAAACCCGCGAATTTTTGTATCAGGAGACGGAAGGCAATCTATGCCCGAACTTTGGCCGGCTGTTGTAGGAGGATTAGAATCAGTGGGAATAGAAGTTGTTTGGGGTGGAGCAATTACTAGTCCGATGAATTATTTTTATTTTAAAAAAAATGAGTTTGACGCAACAATTCAAATTACGGCCTCACACAATCCCGCGAAAGATAATGGAATGAAATTTATGGATAAAAATGGATCAGTTTGTGGTGAAGAATTACAAAAGATAGCAAAAATGTCGGAATGCACAAAATGTCTTCTAGCCAAAAAAATGGGAATTTGTGATAATAATTGCCAAAAAGTGGAATTTTTCGCGGATTATTTATTTAAATTACAAAAAATCACACCGGCTCCCCAAAGATTAACAATTGTAGTAGACGCTGGAAATGGTGTAGCGGGAATGTATTATCCGCAAATTCTCCGTGAATTTGGTCATAATGTGATTGAACTTTATTGCGATTTAGATACAACCTTTCCTAATCATCAACCTGATCCAGAGCGAATTGAAAATTTACAAGATTTAATTTTAGAAACTAAAGAACGGGAAGCTGATTTTGGGTTTGCTTTTGATGGAGATGGTGACCGAATCGGAATTGTGAATAAGGAGGGAAAAATATTTTCTGCTGATAAAATTATGTATATTTTGGCGGCAGATTTTTTATCAAGAAATCCGGGTGAGGCGATTGTGATTGATGCCATGAGCTCAACAGCTTTAGCTGAAAAAATTCGTGAAATTGGTGGAAAACCAATCTTTTCTAAAACAGGACACTCTTACATTGAAGAAAAAATGCACGAAATCCCCGCGAAATTAGGTGGTGAGCAGAGTGGACATTTTATGTTTGGTGAGAATTTTTACGGACACGATGATGCAATGTTAGCAGGATTAAGATTTATTTCAGCTATTCAAAAATTCCCACAACTTTTATCGGAAACATTAGTGCATTGGCCAGAACTTTTAGAGTTTTCAGAAAAGTTTTCAGTTCCCGATGAAGAAAAATTTGAAATTTTAGAAAAAATTCGCGAGATTTTAACTAAAAAATACCCAGATGCAGATACAACTGATGGAGTTCGTATTGAATTTGGAAATTTAGAATGGGCTATTATTCGTTGTTCAAATACTTCACCCAAAATATCTATTCGCATTGAGGCTCGTGATAAAAAATCTTTACAAGCTAAGAAAAAAGAACTGGTAGGGGTTTTGGAGAAATTCATTAAGTAAATTTTCCCGCGAAATTATTATTTTACTCCG
>CAZMOH010000032.1:0-10085 GCA_964567875.1 uncultured Candidatus Peribacteria bacterium
ATTGTGAAAAATTTCGCGGGAATTTTAAGTTACTCCCTTATTATGTCAACAAAATTACACTAGTTTTTATTTTTAAAAAAATCAGAAAAAATCCCGCGAAATTTTAAATATTACTCTCCTCATTACCCTCATCGTGTCCTTCTTCATGCCCCCCAAACGTATGATCAACCGCATTATGAATAGCATTTGTCTTGTTAAACATTTCTTTTTCTGTTCTACCTCCTGCAATTTCACCAACCTGCCCTACATTAATGGATTCCCCCATTATTTTCTCTTCTGTTGTCATTTTTTTTCCGATATTACCCCCCATAACGGAATTTAATTTATTTAAAACTTGCACCCATTTTCGCGGATTTTCTTTTTCTAAAGCCGCCTTAATTTTTTGCCTAACTTTATTTTGCCCACTAGCTTTTATGATAGATGCAAGAGCGGCTATACCTGCAACTTTTACAAATTCTGCCCAATCCTTACTACTCATAGATTCTTCATTTATAGCATTATCAATTGCTTTAACTATTGCGAAAGCTGTTATATCAGATCCAACTTTAACTCCTACATCAATACCTTTTTCTATCATTACTTTTGTTAGTCCTTCTTTCAATAAAGGAATTTTAGACGCAATAGATTTTGGTAGAGCTTTAAAAATTTCTTCAATAACTCCAGCTCCACCAAAAGCTAAAAACATTTCTCCATTTTCTTTTACTCTTTCCCCTATTTCTGAAATATTCATATTTTTACCATCAAATAAGATATGACCTATTAACTCCTTTGTAGTGAATACTGTAGTATTTTTAGCTACCCTTATTCCAAAGTTAACAAGTTTATATTTTGATTTAAATGTCGCAAGTTTTTCAAGAGTGCCAACAGCTTTTACAATTACTTCTGAAGATGCTATAATCTCGCCTATTCCTCCTAATACACGGATTGCCCCCAAAGCCCCTAGAGGCGGAATAACACTAGTGGCAATAGCAATTGCTATATCTTTTGTTATACGCAAATTAGCATCAGATAAATTAAAAACTGATCCCCCAATACCAGTCATATCTGAATATATTTTTCCGGCTTCTCCAAAGTCATCAGGTTTACCTCCTTCATCAAAATAATCATGAAAAGAGTTATCTATCGCAGCCTGTATTATCATTGTATTTCTAACTTTTTCTAAATTATCCACCATTGAGTAATATTTTGCTAAATCATTTTCTTTTAATTCTTTCAATATTTCTTTTAAATTTCTATCAACACTATCCCTAACCTTCTCTGAATTTATATTCTTAGCTATTCCCTCCTCCAATTTTTTTCGTGCATTTTCATTTACTTTCTCATTATTAGTTGATTGCATTTCTTTTTTTAAATATTTAGCAGCCTTATCCGGTTTATTCATTGCTCTTAACACTTTTGCTAGAGCTAAATCTGAATTATAAATTTCTCGTCCCCCAACGTCCTTAGCATATCCATCTTCCCAAGCCCAATCATCTACATCATCTAAATCAGAATCTTTTATTAAATTTGTAATATCCGCGAAAATTTCATCTTTTATTTTTTCAACTTCTTGTTTGTTTTCTTCTATAAATTCAGGAGAAACATTTTTATTTAAATTTCTGATTTTACTCAGCTTTTTATAAATAGGCATTATTTTATCAGCATAAGATTCCCCTTCTTGCTCTTGAACCCATTCTTCAAAATTTTCGAGAAAGACACTGATTCTTTCCTTTCCCTCTATATCTTCAATAGATTCCAAATTATCTTCTGAGTGTTCCTCAAATGCTTCAAAAACCATCCCTGATTTGTTTAGTATTCTAGATATAAATTCTTTTTCTGTAATATTCTCTGAAATAAATTCATAATTTGCTCCACCATCAGACTCCCATCCTTCAAATGAAACTGATATCTTTTCATCTCCTGTGTATTCTGGATTTAAAATTTTGTCAATAATTTGCCTAACTTGTTTTTTAGTATTTCTCTCAGAAATTTTACTTGTCCAATCACTCAACCTATCCATTAGTGTAGGATCAGTTAATCCTTTATAAATATTTACTCTTTTTTCTATTTGTTCAATTGTTAAATCACCATTATTTTTTAATAAATTTACAACTCTTGAATCTCCGTTAGAAGATATTACTAATTCTTTTGCTTTTATAAATCCCTCTTCTCCAAATTTTTCTAAATAAGAAAAACCAAAATCTTTACCAGATACAAAAGCATTCATAGCCGGATACAAATAGTTATTTAGGTAATTATCAAATTCTTCTTTGCTTATTCTCTTATCTAAATTTAAATCAAACTCATCTATACTTTTAAAATCCCGCGAAATTTCATCAGAAACTGGAATCTTTTTTAAAGCATACATAACTTCTGATGAAAACTTAGCAAAAGCTTCATTATTATTTCCAAAATCTTTTTGTGCACGCATAAAAAGTTGTCTAACTCTATTGCTTTCATAATCAACAGAATATTCTTTTTCAACAGATTGAGATACCTGTTCAGAGTTCTCTATATCATGATGTACTTCTTGATATAGGAATTTGGCCTCTATTATATCTGAAAAAAAATCTGTTTTTATTATTTTCATTTTTTAAATACTATTCAAAGATTCTAACAAAGAATTTAATTCTTCTTCATCTTTTATTTTTAAGTTTTTTTCTTTATCTTCTCGAACAATTTTACTTCCTTTAGAATACGCTGTTTTAATATCATTAAAAAAATTTTTATTATATTTAATAGCTTGTTTTATTAACACATCTTGATTTGATAATGCTTCTTTCAGTAAAGCATAAATAGTTCTTAATCTATTTAAATCATAACTACTAATATTGTTCAGAATTACCGTTCTGTGTTCATTAGAAATAAAAATAACTTTATATAAAATATCTCTAATCTTTTTTGTTAATATTTCTTTTTTCATTTGTTTTTTATAGAATCTCTCAATTGTACTAGAAATCAGACAAAATATCAACTAAAAATACCTTAAATTTTTAATAATCCCGCGAAATTTTACAGTTTTTAAACTTCCGCTAGAATCTAGGTAATGAAAAATTCCCTCGTCAAAATAAAAGAATTCATCTTTGAAGATTTTGAGTTTAGTTTGAATAAGAAAGAACTTCTTTTGCATTACTCATTAGATGGAAAAATAAAATTTACAGAAAAATTTCTTTTTAACTTTAATTTCGCGGATTTTTCAGAAGAAGCTTTAAATAAAGCACTTTTTGGACTTTGGATAATGTCTGGAATTTCTTATTTTAAAACTTGTTTACCACAAAAAATAACTATCCGAAACGCTAAATTAACTAAATCACAAGCTGATTTTTTTACTAAAATTTACGAAAACGGTTTAGGTGAATTTTTTGTAGTTAATAACTTAGATCCAAATAATCAAATTCATTTCCCTTTTGAAAAAAATCCCGCGAAATTTTCCCCACTAAAACTGACCTTATCTGGAACAATTATCCCTATTGGTGGCGGAAAAGATTCCTTGGTTACGGCTAAAATTCTAGAAAAAGCTGGTGAAAGATTTTCCACTTGGCATGTTGGAAATTCTCCTGTTATTACAGATTGTGTAAAAAAACTTGGCAAAGAAAATTTACAAATTTCGCGGGAAATTAGCCCCAAACTTTTAGAGTTAAACAAAGAAGGCGCGCTTAATGGACATATTCCCATTTCCGCTATTTTAGCTTTTCTAAGTGTGGTTACAGCTATTTTAACTGGGAAAAAGAATATCGCTTTTTCTAATGAAAATTCCGCGAATTTTGGTAATACTGAATACAAAGGAAAAATAATGAATCATCAGTATTCAAAGTCCTTAGAATTTGAAAAAGATTTTCAGAAATATGTTGCCGAAAATATTTCACCAAATATTAATTATTTTTCCTTCTTGCGACCATTAACGGAGTTAAAGATTGCTGAAATTTTCGCGGGAATTTGCTGGGACGAATTTAAAAATGATTTTTCTAGCTGTAATCGGAATTTTCATATCGGTAAAAGGGCGGAGAAGAAATGGTGTCTAAAATGCCCTAAATGTGCTTTTGTTGGTTTGATTCTATCTCCTTTTTTGGATAAGAAAAAATTCCGCGAAATTTTCGGTAAAGACTTCTTTACTAAACCTGAATTACAAAAACATTTTCAAGAACTTTTTGGTTTATCTGGTCATAAACCATTTGAATGTGTTGGTGAAATTAATGAAGCTCGCTTAGCTGGCAAACTAGCTGTAAAAAAATATCCAGAACTAACAAAATTCACCGAACAATTCCCTACTCCAAATTTTGATCAAGATAAATTTCATAAATCTTCTATGCCTAAAAATTTCGCGGAAATTTGGAAAAAGAGACTTTCTTTTGACAAAAATAAATAAATAATGTAAATAAACTAATACATACTTAAAAAATTATTAAAAATGACTAAAAAAAATAATTTAAACGAAATTGAGCTAGATCTAAATAAAATCAAAAAATTTGTTCCACATTTTGGCGGACCATATGCTAATAAATATATAATGGAAGCTGTTAATGATTATCTCGAAAAAGCTGAAAAAATACGAAAAAAATAATCCTTAAAATGACAAATAAGGAAATTAAAAATGCTATTTCATTTAGTGAAGAGTTAATAAACGACGGAGATAATATAATTCATAGTATAATTCATGATGTTACTAGAAAATCACCCCCTTATAAACGTAGTAAATTATCAAAACTACAAAAAGAATATATATTAGCTATTCTAAAAATACAAAAGCAACATCGCAGAAAGATTAAGGAACTGCAATTTTTATTAAACTTGGATAATAACCAAGTATTTAGCTTTAATGGAGGAGGACGCTACAATTTGAATGAATTAGAACTAGAGGATCTTCAAGAACTTTTAGAGAATTATCTAAATATACTAAAAGCTCCAAATAAAGGTAAAAATTATAAAAAATTTGTTGTTGAAATATCAGTATTAAGAATTAAAAAATATATTTGTAAAAAGAAACGACTAACTTGTTTTAAAAACAAAATAATGTCAAAATTCGCGAGAAAATAATAAAAAACATTGTGAAAAAAATCCTGACTTCTGGTGGCGCGATATTAATGATTTCTGCTCTAGCGAGTAAGGTTTTAGGGCTTTTACGAGACCGACTTTTTGTCCAATACTTTGCAGACACGGGCAAGATTGATTATATTTTCGCGGCTTTTCGTATTCCTGATTTTTTCTTTTTTTTACTAATTGGTGGCACTGTTGCCACTCTTTTTATTCCCCGAATCGCCGATTTAAAATCCCGCGAAAAATGGCAATTTTTTTCTAGTTTTTTCTGGGGAGTTTTCTTGTTTTTCGGTTTATTTTGCGGAATTGCCTCTTTTTTTCCTGAATTTTTCGTTAAAATTTTTGCTTCGGGATTCACTGAAAATGCTCAATTAGAAGTTGCCAAATTAGCGCGATATTTGTTTGGCTCTGTTTTTTTATTGGCTTTAAGCTCCGTTTTTTCCGCTGCTCAACAGGCTCAACAAAAATTTTTATCTATTGCGATTGCTCCGATTTTATACACTGGAACAATTTGTCTGGGAGTATATTTTTTCGCGGGATTTTGGGGACTATCAAGTATTGGACTTTTTGCAATCTTGGGAGCTTTTTTACATCTTGCCATAAATTCTCTATCCTATTTTTTAACAGGTGGAAAATTAGGGCTTTTTTGGAAAAAACCGGTTTCTGCTTGGACCGGATTTAGTAAAGATTTATCCTATCGAACTATAAATAATGCGGCTTTTCAAATAAACCAGTCAGCTGATGTCTGGATTGCTAGTTTCTTAACTATTGGAAGCGTTAGCGCTTATCAAATCGGCGCAAATTTAGGCTTGGCTTTATTTTCAATAATTGGTATCCCCATTGCTCGTGCAACCTTTCCCCGTTTAACGAGACATAAAAAAGATATTTCTAAACAAAAAAAAATAATTGTAGATTCTTTAAAATGGGTTTTATTATTAACAATTCCCGCGACTTTTGTAGGATTTGTCTGGGCTGATTTTTGGCTCAACTTTTTATTTAATTTACAAGGTGATATTTTGAGAATGGGAACTATAGTTTTAAAGTGGGTTATTTTAAGTTTGCCCTTCGCCGCTGTGATTCCCGTTTTTTCGCGAGTTTTTCTGGCTAATGATGACGTTAAAACACCCATGAAAGTGTCAATAACTTCTCTCTTTATCGCCACAATGACCGCTTATATTTTGGCTCTAAAAATTTTACCAAAAGAAACTGCTGTTCTAGGTTTGGCTATTGGAACTTTTCTCGCGAATTTTTTATCGTCCCTGGTTTTTGGTTTTTTAATCTGGCGGAAGAAATAGAAAAATCCCGCGAAATTTCATTTAGATAAAGCTTCTGGATGATTTTTTTTAATCCTTTCTCGTAAAATCTGAGCTGTCTTGGGATCAGTTAGCTCAATCTTTTTTAAAATTGATTCCGTTGAGCCATCGTTTAATTTCTTGTTTTGCTGAATTGTTTTTTCAAAAATATTTTTCGCTTCATCAGCTGTAATCTCTCCATTTTTAACTTTTTTATCTAGTTTATTAATTAAATCTTGCACATAATCATCATGAATAGCTTTTTCAATAACTGGTGATAAATTTTTCGCGGGATTTGAAGTAGCCTGCCATGGAAGACTGCAAGCAGTTAATAAGAAGAAAATTGAAAGCAGTATTATTTTTTTCATTTTTTCAAAAAATTCGCGGGGGTTTATTTTTTCTTTTTTAAACTAAAGCGTCGGCGACGATCAAAAATTACCCAAAACGGAATACCAACAATTAACATCGCTAATCCGTCCACCATTGATTCTTGTTTATTGCGAATGTAGCGTCTTTCTTCCTCTTCTCGGCGCTCTTTAAGACATTTTTTTACTTCTTCTGGACTTCGTTCTTTAGGTTCGGTGTTTACATTTTTAGGAGAAATTGGAACAACTTGGTAATCAAATCGACATTGTTCTTCTGTTATATAACTATAAGTAGCCGAATCAAACTTAAAAACATAAAGCTTCAAAGCAGCATTCAAAAGCATTGTCCCACCAATAGCTGTTAAAATTATTCCTGTAACTGCTCCACCAAAATTTATTAAATCATAAAGCCAACTGAGTCTTTTTTCTGTCATTTTTTAAATTAAAATTTCGCAGAAATTGTAACTTGTTTTTTGAAAAATACAAAATTTCGCGGGATTTTTTAGAAAAACTTGCCTTATTTTTTTTTAAATGTCAAAATAAAGTCATGAGAAAATATTTTATCGCTTTCGGTTGTGCCTTTCTAATAGCTGGATGTTCTATTCCTACCTTGTCTAAAAAAGTAGAACCTCAAACCAAAACAATGCCTAAACCGGCTATAAAAAAATCCGCGAAAAAAATTAATATAGAAAACTTTTATGTTGATGCTACGAATTCTGGGCTAACATTATTGAATACTGACGATGATAGTTTTTCAATGAAACTTTCTGATAAAGAAATTGGTGATGCTAGCATCACAGATGGAGTTTTAACTTTCACTGAGCTTTTACCAGAAGGAGAAAATGTTAGAGTTATAAACTTAAAAGCTTATTCTGAAAAACTTAACAAGTGAAAGGATTCTTCTAGTTTAATGATTTTTAATTTAAAAACAGGAGAAAAATACAAAATGCCCTGGGGACCGGAAATGTTACTAATTAGTAAACCATTTTTTCGCGATATTGTAATGAGTACTTACATTTCCAAGTTTTCAGGATTTTTAGCAAAAAATAGATTAACTTCTCAGTTATTAGCAAAATTAAAATTATCAGTTATTCCAAAAAATTTATTAGAAACCTTCACAAATGGAAACTATAAAACACTAAATGAAGCTTTTTCGCATCGCTATGAAAGGCAATCATTTCCCTTAAAAACAGATAAAGTTCCCAAAAAAATTGCAAGAAAAATAATGATTTCTCCTGTAGATGCATATTTAAATATTCGTAAAATTAAAAACCTCAAAGTAGAACTTTATCCTGAAGTCGTTTTGGATTTAAAAAAAATGATTGGTGAGAAAAATTCCGCGAAATTTTTAGATGGTGGGACCATGTTTTTATTTACTTTGAAACCGCAACATGACCACACTGTTGATTATCCTTTTAATTCAGAAGTTATAGATAATCCAGTTGTTTTTTCAAGAAAAAATAAAAAGATATATTCAACTGACTTAAACTTTGCAAAATATTCCAAAAAAAGTTTTTTTGCCGAAAATCACCGTGTTGTAACAAAATTAAAAGCTATAGATTTTGAAAATATATACTTTTTGGTTGAAGTTGGGGCGACAAATGTTAATTCAATCACTCAAGACAATTGTGAAGTTGGAAAAATTTATTCTAAAGGAACTCAAAAATCCCATTTTAATTTTGGCTCAACTGTTATACTGCTACTGCCACAAAACTTTTCTAATAAAATAAAAATTCTAGATATTTTTTCGCAGGATTTCAAAACCAGTACTGAAGTAGAAAGAAAAAACATTTTAGCTATTCCTAAAATGAAAACTAACACTGCCGAATTTTATATTGCTGATATGGTAAAAGTTTTTTTAGAAAACGGCAGAGAAAAAATCATTCGACAAAAGTAAATTTCACAAAAGAAAAATTATAAAATTTATAAATGGAGCCATCATCGGGACTTGAACCCGAGACCCCTTCCTTACCATGGAAGTGCTCTACCACTGAGCTATGATGGCATAAAAATCCCGATAATTTTAGTAATATCAAATTCTTTTTCAAATAAAAAATTCCGCGAAATTTCTACTTAAATCAAAAAAACACATTTTGCTTTTTTAAGAATGAAATACTGATAAAATCAGAACTAAATTTCTAGTTGGTAATTAGTGGTATGTAAAAAAATTCGCGGGATTTTAATTAAACTTATCTCCATACTTTTTATGAAACTCTGAAGCTAAAAACGGGTTCCACATCGCCCCTGTCGCAGACATCGCTATATCTGCTCCTCCCTTAAGTCTCTCGGCAAAATGGTCTGCTGTGGTTATTCCCCCTACTCCACAAATAATAAAATCAAAACCATTTTTCTTTTTAATTTTTACTAAATCTGCCGTAAATTCTTGTGCAATATCCCGAATAATATTTCCACACAAACCACTTCCCAGTCTACCCTTCCCTGGTAAAGCTTGCTCTCCTGCTTCGTTATAAACATTCATTTTTACGGTATTTATTCCCGAAATTCCATCAACAAAAGGAGCGTTGTTTTTAATAACTTCGCGGAATTTTTCCTTATCTGTTAAATTTCCTAATTTTATCATAAACGGTACCGATGATCCCAAAGCTTTTTTAATTTCCCGCGAAATTTTGGCCGAAAATTCTGGATCAGCATAAATACTTCCCTCTCCTGAACAAACATTTGGACAAGAGTAATTTGCTTCAATAATTTTAGCACCAGCTTCTTTAGCCATTTCCGCCGCTCGCACATAATCAGAAACTAGATCAACTCCTGTTCCTGGTGTCCCATTGATTGAAACAATCATAACTTGACCTTGTGATAAATAAGAATTCGCTTTTTCTACATCAGCCATCCATTCTTGTGCTTCTTTGGACGGAACTCCAAAAGAATTAGTTATCGTAATTTCGCGGACATCTTCTGGTTGCAAAAAATTCCCTACTAAATCCTGTCCCGCTTCTTCTGGTTTTAATTGCTCTTTTCGTTGAATATAAATACAGTTTGGATTAGGATGACATTCCCGATAGGTTGTCCGAATTGTTTTATAAACTAGAATATCAAAACCTAATTCCGCATAAAGTTTAATCCAATTTGAATTTAAAAGCGGACCGGCTGGCACTCCAATTGGCGAATTTAGTTCAAAATTCCATAATTTAAAAAATTTCGCGGGTTTTACTCGTTCTGGAATTTTATCGGTAAAAATTGGACCATTTTCATAGTTCCAGTCGTAAGATTTCGAAATATCATAGGTTGGTTGCATTGCTGGGAGTGTATACTTTTTGGAGAAAATTGTAAAAAAATCCCGCGAAATTTTTAATTAGCAAGAAAATCCGCAGGGTTTCGCCTTCGGCAGAGTGTATAAAGAAAATCCCGCGAAAAATATTAAATAATAAAAAATTTCCCGGATTTAGTCCGGGAT
>CAZMOH010000033.1:0-9629 GCA_964567875.1 uncultured Candidatus Peribacteria bacterium
TCTAGTTTTTTTCGTGCGAAAAAAGATTGCAGAATATTTATTTAATTCTAAATTTTCTAACCATTGTTTTATAGTATAGGCATATTCCGCCATTCTTCCTGCTATAACCATTTCTGGGTCTTTTCCTTTATCCATATCTCGTAGCATGGCATTTAGAGCAGATATTTCAGGAAGAAGGGCTATCATATAATTTTTTCGCGGGATTTTTTCAGGCAATTGAGAAACAAATCGACTAGAGTTAGTTCCTTCAATTAAAAATACCATTTTCTTAGATTCTGGGATCTTAATTTTTATAGATCCATCTAGTTTTCCTGTACCATGGTTATAAGTATTATTTACGGTTATTTCTTTACCAGGTTTAGCTTTAGAAATTTCTTTTAGAAATTTATTGATACGATCAACATTTTGATAGTATTTTTGAAAATTAGCGAAACTTTCATTCATCTTTTTTCTTTCTTCACTACCACGAGCTGTCCCCAAAAATCCATCTAGTTCCAATAATACAAACTCAATATCTTCATCTTTGAATTTTTCTTCTAGAAACTGCTTAACCTGAAAAGAATTAGTGGTTTTGCCGGATCCTGGTAAGCCATCAAAAGATAAAAATAATTTGTCATTATTTTCTTCTAAAAATGACTCAACATCTTCAGCAACCTTTTTTCTAAATTTTTTTCCAGAAAAAATAGTTACTGAATTTAATTTTTCTGCTAAAATTCTGTCTGATATGCCAAAATAATTAGAGAGCAGGTCAGACCAGACTTCTTTACTAAGAACTTCTTTATTACTAGGTTGTTTCATTTTTACTATTTAAATTGTAAACATTATTTGTATTTTGTCAAAAATTTCGCGGGATTTTATCTTGCCGATGATTTTAAAAAATAGATAATCTTCAAGGTATATTTTTTAGCCCTATCTCCCAAAATGGATAAAATTCTCAATGATCTCGGACAAAATGTAGCAATTATTGGAGCACAGTGGGGAGATGAAGGAAAAGGTAAACTGGTTGATTCATTTAGTGGACATTTTGATATTGTCGCGAGATTTTCAGGTGGAGCAAATGCGGGACACACAATTGTTGTTGATGGTAAGAAATATGTTTTTCATCTTTTGCCGTCAGGATTACTTCATCAAGGAACAATCGGGGTTATTGGGAATGGGACAGTTGTAGATTTGTTAGATTTAGCAGCAGAATTAGATTCATTAAAAGAATCAGGATTAACTGATATTGATTCGCGAGTTAAGATTTCGTTGCGAGCCCATGTTCTTTTGGATTATCACAAAAAAATCGATAAAGAATTAGAAAGACGTAAAGGAGACAAGAAAATCGGAACAACTGGTCGTGGAATTGGGCCAGCTTATGCTGATAAGGCGGCCCGTCGGGGAATTCGTTGTGAGGATTTGCTAGACGAAGAATTATTTGTAGAAAAAATCCGCGAAAATTGTTCACTACACGCTAAACTTTACGATCTAGATCTTGATCCAGAAGCAGAAATCGCGAAATTATTAAAAATTAAAGACCGTATCAAACCTTTGTTGTGCGATACGCGGAAATTTTTGTATGAAGAAATAAAAAAAGGCAAAAAAGTGCTTTTTGAAGGAGCTCAAGCTCATCAACTGGATTTAGACCACGGGACTTATCCGTTTGTAACAAGTTCGCCAGTTTCTACTGGGGGAATTTGTACAGGATTGGGAGTTGCTCCGCGAAATATTTCAGGAGTAATTGGGATCGCCAAAGCTTACTGTACTCGTGTTGGAGCAGGTCCTTTCCCGACAGAACTAGAAGGAGATTTGGAAGAAGAATTGCGACAGCGAGGACATGAGTTTGGAGCAACAACTGGTCGTCCGCGTCGGTGTGGGTGGTTTGATGCGGTGGCCGTTCGTAATTCAGTTGAAACTGCTGGAATGGATATGATAAATATGACTAAATTAGATGTTTTGTCTGGATTTGGAGAGATAAAAGTTGCAACAAAATATATTTTGGACGGAAAAGAACTTTTTTCGGTACCAACAACTCGTAAGGCAATGCGAAAATTAGAGGTAGAATACGTGACTTTTCCTGGGTGGGATGAAGATATATCAGAGGCTAAAAGTTTTGTCGATTTGCCAGAGAACGCACAAAATTATGTTCTAGGAGTTGAAAAATTAATTGATTGTCCAATTCGGGCGATTGGAATTGGTGCCGAAAGGACAGCTATTATTTTCCGCTAAAAATTCGCGAGATTTTGCCTTCGGCAGAGTGGAACTCAGTTAAAACCAGGATCGTTTGCTCTTCGTCGAATGTTTTTAGTGTTAGAAAAGGGATTTTAGAATAAAGAAAATCCCGCGAAATTTTAATTATCTCGTTTTTCTCGATACTGAATGGCCTCAGCGATGTGTTGAGTTTTAATGTTTTCGCATTCTTCTAAATCTGCTATGGTTCGGGCTAGTTTT
Source organism: uncultured Candidatus Peribacteria bacterium (assembly GCA_964567875.1). Classification (GTDB taxonomy): domain Bacteria; phylum Patescibacteriota; class Gracilibacteria; order UBA4473; family UBA4473; genus JALVIB01. The sequence continues at coordinate 2,431 of CAZMOH010000033.1, forward strand.
AAGATTCGGTAAAAAGCACGTCCAGATAAGTTCATTTGTTGAACAGCCATTTTCATTAAATTTTGAGATTCGTCATCAATTTTGCAGAACTTTTTAACTAGTGGTGAAGTCATTTCTGAATTGGTATTTATTTCTAAATCTTTAAATCTTTCTTCCTGAATTTGACGAGCTTTTTCAACTCGTTCCCGAATTTTCGCGGAATTTTCGCCTTCTTCCATCTTCGCTAGTTTTTCAAAAGAAACTCGCGGAAGTTCAATATGTAAATCAATTCTATCAAGCAATGGTCCCGAAATCTTATTCCGATATCGAAAAACTTGGTGAGCGGAACAAGTACATTCCCGTTCAGGGTCACCATAAAATCCGCAAGGACAAGGATTCATAGCGGCAATTAACATTATTTGGGCTGGAAAAACAACTGATCCCGAGCTTCGCGAAATAGTAATAATACCGTCTTCTAGTGGTTGACGGAGAGTTTCTAGTGTTTTCGCGGGAAATTCAGGTAATTCGTCCAAAAATAAAACACCTCGGTGAGCCAGAGAAATTTCTCCTGGGGTAGGTGGATTCCCTCCACCGACAATTGCCACTCCTGAAGCAGTATGATGGACAGTGCGAAATGGACGGTGATCAGCTACTGGTGATTTTTCGTTGGTTAGACCAGCGATAGAGTGAATTTTGGTTATTTCTAAAGCTTCTTTGATATTTAATTGCGGAAGAATTGTTGCAAAACTTTTAGCTAGCATTGATTTACCAGATCCGGGAGGACCAGACATCAATAAATTATGACCACCAGCTGCCGCAATTTCTAAGGCACGTTTAGCATGTTCATTACCTTTAACATGCTTCATATCATACTCTGATTCCCGCGAAAAATTTAAATTTTCTAAAAGCTTGGTTTTTAGTGGTTGAATTTCACGAATTCCAGAGAAATGATCACAAAGTTCGCGTAAATTTTTAACAGGAAAAACTTTAATATCGGAAATTAGACTAGCCTCAGAGGCATTTTCTGCTGGCACGAAAATTTCAGAAAACCCCTTATCAGCAGCTCCAGAAGTCGTAGGCAAAATCCCCGTAATTGATCTTAGTTCTCCTGAGAAACCTAATTCCCCGACGAAAACTTGCTCATCAAATTTCGCGGGAATTGTGATTTGCCCCGTCGCGTGTAAAATTCCCAAGGCAATTGCTAAGTCAAAACGTGGTCCGTGTTTTCTTAAATCAGCTGGAGCCAAATTAACCGAAATAATTTTGTTTGGGAAAAAATAACCAGAGTTTTTTATAGCTGATTTTACTCGTTCGCGTGATTCTTGAATGGCTGTATCAGTCAATCCAACTATTTGAAATTTTGGTAACCCACGGTGTAAATCTACTTCAATTTCAACTTCTTCCGCATTCAATCCGAGTAAAGTTAATGATTTTAGTTTAGCTAACATTTCTATTTTTTTATTTTCATTACCAGCATAGCAAAATTTCGCGAAATTTTGGAAAAAATTTTAATTTGACAAGTTTTTATAAATTTCTAGTATCGCGCCGTAATTATTTAAAAACAAATGGCACACAAGAAAGCTGGTGGTAGTTCCCGAAATGGACGAGATTCCAATGCCAAGAGACATGGAGTTAAAAGGTTTGGTGGACAATTTGTCCGTGCGGGAGAAATTTTAATCAGACAAAAAGGGACAAAATTTCGTCCAGGAATTAATGTTGGAATGGGAAAAGACTTCACTCTTTATGCAGAAAAAGAAGGGGTTGTAACTTTTACAAAAAAGGCGGTGATGCGTTTTGATGGTCGTCGATATGAAAAGGTTTTTTGTAATATTACAGAAGCTTAATATATTTAAATGTTTTTATAGTTTATTTACACAAGAGTTTTTTGTTTTTTTAAAAATATTTATGACATAAAACTTGTTTTTTGGTATGCTTATAGGGCATGAAAAACTTATTAAGAGATTTAGGTATAAGAGAGATTTCAAGCTCTGAGGAAAAGATTTTTATCGAAGCTTTTACGCACCGTTCAGCTGTTAATGAAAAAACAAAATACAATGTACATAATGAACGACTAGAGTTTTTAGGTGATGCTGTTTTAGAAATGATTACGACTGAGTTTCTCTATTATAAATTCTGCGAAAAAAGCGAAGGAGAAATGACAAATCTTCGCGCTGCTTTGGTTTGCGGTGAACATTTATCAGAAGTTGCGAAAAAACTTGATTTAGGTGAATTTTTAATAATGTCGCATGGAGAGGCTAAGTCTGGTGGTGCAAAAAAATCCTATCTTTTAGCAAATTTGGTGGAAGCCCTAATTGGGGCAATTTATGTCAACTATGGAATAAAAAAATCCCGCGAATTTATTACTAAATACATTTTATGTGACTTGGAAAAAATAATGAAATCTGCCAGTCATATTGATGCCAAATCTGAATTTCAAGAAATAGCTCAGGGAGAAATGGGGATTACTCCGCATTATGAAGTTTTAGCTGAAACAGGCAAAGATCACGAAAAAAATTTTGAAGTAGCCGCTTTTCTAAAAGATAAAATGGTGGGCAAAGGGACTGGTGGTTCAAAGAAAAGCGCCCAAGTTTCTGCCGCCAAAGATGCGTTAAAACACCAAAAAGTTTGGCGGAAGTAAGATTTTAGTTTTTCGTATACACCCCCCCTCACAAATTTAGAGCGGGAAGTTTCATTCTATTACAAATAATACCACGTTCTAGCGAGAACGGCGATGAGTTATAATTAATACAAAGCCTGTAATTTTCATTCTAAAATAATCCTATAAATTATTTTAAAAATTCAAAAATGGCGGAAAGGACGGGATTCGAACCCGTGGAGCCATTGCTGACTCACACGCTTTCCAAGCGTGCGCATTCGACCACTCTGCCACCTTTCCGCGAGTCTTACTGTAATAAAAATTTCCCTTTTGTCTATCCAAAAACTAGAATCAAGATATGAAAAAAATCCCGCGAAATTTTTGTTTTCTTGATTTAGAAACAACTGGATTTGATCCAGAAAAAGACTCTATTATTGAAATTTCTTTTATAATTAAAACACCTGCTGGACAAGAGATTGATCGTTTTGACCAAGTTGTTTTTCCTGATAAATCAGAACTAAGTTCGTTTGTGAGTAATTTGACTGGAATAACCCAAGAAGAACTTAATCAAAGCGGTAAAAATTTTCCAGATTTGCTGGAAACTGTTCGGGAAAAAATTGGAAATTCAGTTATTGTCGGACACAACATTGATTTTGATATAAATTTTTTACTTGCTAATGGACTAGAAAATCTCGCGGAAAATCCACGAATTGACACACACGAACTAGCCCGTATTTTTCTACCAGAAGAGGAAAGTTATGCTTTAGAAGTTTTAGCTCATAAATACCAAATGAAGCATGAAAACGCGCATCGGGCAATGTCTGATGTGCAAGCCAATATTTTATTTTTTGATTTTATATTAGAAAAAATTCAAAAAATTCCCGCGAAATTTTTGACAGAAATTAAATCAGTTTTAGAAAATAAAACAGATTGGTATGCTAAAAATATTGTTTTGCAAAACATTGGTAAAAACAAAGTTAGCACCGAAGAAATAAGAAAAAAAGAATTTATTAAAAAAGAAATAAAATCTATTTCGCTAGAGATTCCTGATAAATTTTGGGAAAATTTCGCGGAATTTTCTCCTCAAACCTCAATTTTTATCAAAGAAGGTGATAATTTAAAATCAGCCCAACTATTGAAAAAAATTACTGAAAAACAGGAAAAATCTTTGGTAATAACGACTAAACTAGATTACTTTGACGAATTTAAACAATTCCCTTCACCGCAAGTTATTTTGGATCCAGAAAAATTAAATAATTTTGCTAAATCCCGCGAAAAAATGACCGATTCAGAGACAACTTTTTGGTTGCAGGCTAAATTTCGCGAATTTTTAGGATTACGAGGAAAAAATTTCTTTAACTTGTTTTTTCAACAACGGGATTACTGGAACGAAGTTTGTTTATCAGACGAAAATCATCCAATTTTTCGCGAAATTATTGAAGAAAGAAAAAATTTCTCAACTTTAGTTATTCATCCCTATACTTTTTTAAAATTAATAGACTTAGATGTTTTTAAAGAAAGAACCCTAATAATAGATGAATCTGAAGTTTTTGCAAATGATTTGCTTTTTGCTGTTAGTAAAAACTGGTCGTTTTTAGATTCTTTAAATTCTAATGATGAAGATGAATCAACTGCTGCTCAGTTTTGGATAACTAATTTTTGTCGTGAAGTAATTGAAGAAAAAAATCAACGAGCTATTTCGCCTTTTCCCGAAAAAATTTTGTTAAATAAAACAGAAAAATTTCCCGTTTTTGCAGATGGGATTAAGAATTTTCCTAAAATAAAAAATAAGACCGAATTACAGGAAATTTTGTTAAATTCCCGCGAAAAAACAGTTCGTTGGGCAACTTATTCACCACAAAATGGAAACTTAACTATCGGATCATGGCATCCTGACGATTGGCGTGATTTGAAAAATAAACTCGCGAAATTTGCCAAGATATTTTTTCATCGTCATGAAATTGATGATTCTTTTTCTTTTTTTCGGATATTTATTGGAGTTTCTGATGGAAAAAAACTGAATCCTGATTTTTTACAAAATAAATATTCTTTACATATTCCTGACGATTTGATTTCAGTTAAATCTCCTGATTTCAATACTTATACAGTTCATAAAATTCAAGAAATTTTCGCGGAAATTTCCGTTGGAGAAGTTTTGCCAGTAAATTTTTCTAGTATTTCTACTTTAAAAAATGTTTTTGATGAGTTAAGTTTGAATACTGATGAAAACGAAAAAATTTACGGAGAATCGGCTTCAGGTGGGACTTCTAAAATTTTGAACTTAATAACTCAAAATTCCGCGAAAAAACAACTCTTATTGTTTAAGAATATTACTACTCCCGAATTTAAAAACTTTAATATTCAAAAACTAATTGTTCAAAAATTTATTTTTAATCCTCCACATCCACTTCTAGAAGAAATGGAACGTGTAATGAAAATTTCGGGTTTAAGTTTTTGGGATATTTGGACACTACCGCAAGTTATTGCCAATTTTTCGCGGGTTATCGGAACTTTTCCTGATTTAAAAGAAGTAATTTTCCTTGATGCCCGCGAAAACTCCCGCTGGGGAAAAACTATCTTACGAGAACTATTTTGAATTATTAAAAACAATTAAAAAATCCCACGAAATTATCTCTTCTTACCACTAAACATTTCAATAACCGGTTTTACATAATCATTTATCTGCGCTAAAACTTCTAATGGTTTACGAACATAATCACCGAAAACATCAGTTAGATAGTTTATTTTAGAAATTGTTTTATTCAGATTAAGTAAAAACTTTGAAACAACGAAAACTAAAATCAAAAATCCAAATCCTAAACAAAGATACATAATTTCGAGAGCGTGGGCGATGAAGTAATCCATTTTTTACTTTTATTTTACGATTCAGTTTTAACTAAATCTGTTCATTATAGCAAATTTTTATTAAATTTTCCAGTTTAAAATCTTCGCGGGATTTTTTTGTCTATAAATCTTTTACCATATAAGTTGATTGTAATTTGTAACCAAATTTACGGTAATATTCGCGTGTCCCAATACCAGAAATTATGGCTATTTTTTGTTTTCCCCACTCATTTTTCGCGATCTTTTCGGCTTCCGCTAATAATTTTCTTCCTAATCCGCGGTGTTGTCCGCGAGATTTCCCAGTTTTATCATCAACAGAAATTTCTGCTCCATAAGAATGAACTTCGCGAATTAGAGCTGAATTTTTTAACCGTGGAAAAAATCCCGCGAAAATTTCTGAACTAGGTTTTCGTAAACGAAGTAGGGCATAAATAGTTTTGTGATCTGGTGATTCAAACGATAAAAATGTTTCTGTTCCGTCTCCTGCTTCGTAATCTCGGCGAACTAGAACAGGTTGTTCCAAAATTTCGCGGGATTTAAAACCAATTTCCCGACAACGAATACAATGACAAGGCCAAACCACTTTCCCACTTGGGAAAACTTTTTTAAAATCATTATCTCCCAAAATTTCGCGAAGTTTTCCTGGCTGTGACTTCATTATTTGTCGTAGATTTGAAAACTTTGCTCCCGATAAGATATTGCCAACCGGAATATCGCGTAAAAGACGCATTATTCTCGTCCACGGCGGAACAACTTTTTTTATTTTTAACAAGAGCTTAATTAGCTCGCGGTCGTGTAAAGGTTCAAATTCGCCTCTTTCCCACCAGCTAGCTAATTCAGAGTTTGGTAAAACCTGGCACGGATAAATTTTTACAAAATCTGGTTTAAAATCCGGGTTTTCAAAAATTTCGCGGAACATTTCCAAGTCTTTCTCAGGGCTTGATCCTGGTAAACCCGGCATTAAGTGATAGCAAAACTTAAATCCAAAATCTCGCATTAATTTAGTTGCTTTTACGACATCAATTCGGGGTTGATCTCTTTTAGTTAACTCAGAAACTTCATCGTCAATAGTTTGCACGCCAATTTCAATTCGTGTGCAACCGTATTTTCGCATTCGTAAAAGTTCTTCGGGATTGATATGGTCAGGACGAGTTTCTAGAGTTAAGCCAATTATTCGTCGTTTAGCGGTTTCATTTTTCTTTTGTGCTTCAGCCAAACTCCGCGAATTTTCACCATTAGCTGCATCAAAAATTTTTTTAATATACCAACTTTGATATCTAGTCGGCAAAAATGACCAAGTCCCTCCCATCACAATAATTTCCAATTTAGAAACAGGATGACCGGAGTCTTCTAAAGCTCTAATTCGATTCACAACTTGTTTATACGGATGAAAGTTATTTCTAAGTGCGCGGGCGGCGGCCGGTTGAGTCGGCAAGTAAGATTTAGGCATTCGCCAGTCGGTTGGACAATAAACACAGCGTCCTGGGCAACCGTAAGGTTTTGTCAAAATCCCAATAGGAGTCACACCAGAAATGGTTCGTACTGATCTTTTTTTCAATAAATCTTCTAAATTTCGCGGGATTTTTCGTTTATTTTTTTTAGCAACAGCAATTAAATCACGGTTTAAAATTGTCGTTCCACCTTTTCGAGCAGCGAAATTTCGTTTCTTTTTTTCCAAATCATCAATATTTTTCGCGGGATTTTGACAAAGTTCTTCTAAAAATTCCGCTACAAGTTTCGGATTTTCTACTTTCTGACTGACTCCAAATTTTTTCTTCAT
>CAZMOH010000034.1:0-9496 GCA_964567875.1 uncultured Candidatus Peribacteria bacterium
AAATCCCGCGAAATTTTAATTATCTTCTATAATTTTAAATAATTGCTGACGGTTATCATCATCAGCTATTTTGTTTCGCGAAATTTTTCCGCATTTTTCACATTCAAATTGAATCGCCTTCATTTCTCCCGCAGAAATTTCAATTTTTCGCGGGATTAGCCAGCCGTGACAGTTAGAAGCACGATCTCCTGGGTTGTTATCAACATGTAAAGAATACAAACATTCCCGACAATGATTGCGACAAGTTTTGTTAGCTGGTGGATTAAACGCTCCACAATTTCCGCAAATAAATTCTTCGTTAATTTTTATAAATTTTTGACTCATTTTGTAAGAATTTTATCACAAAAAAAAGAAAAACCCGCGAAATTTTGAAAATCTCGTGATTTTTTTTAAACTTGGCTCATCTAAATATAAAAAATGAAAACTGTTTATTTTTACAATACACTTACGGGGAAAAAAGAAGAATTTAAACCGATTAAAAAGGGAATTGTCAAAATGTATTCCTGTGGTCCAACAGTTTATAGTTATGCTCATATTGGGAATTTTCGAAGTTTTTTAACTTCGGATTTAATTTCGCGGGTTTTGTCTTACGCTGGTTATCAAGTGGAAAAAGTAATGAATATCACTGATGTTGGGCATTTAACTAATGACAATGCGGTTGATTCTACCGGAGAAGATAAAATTTCTAAAATTGCTAGGAAAGAAAAAGTTGATCCTTTTGAAATTGCTCGTAAGTTTGAAAGATATTTTCGCGAAGATGAACAAAAATTACGCATAATTCCCGCGAAAAAATATCCTCGAGCAACAGAATATATTAACGAACAAATAAATCTCGCGAAAAAATTAATTGAAGAAGGATTTGCTTATGAATCTAATGGATCCGTTTATTTTCGTACTGCAAAATTTAAAAAATACGGACAACTTTCTGGAAATCGTTTGGAAGATTTAATTGCTGGGGCACGAGTAGAAATAAATTCAGAAAAAGAAAATCCACTGGATTTTGCTTTATGGAAAAAAGCCGATGAAAATCACTTAATGCAATGGGATAGTCCGTGGGGACGGGGATTTCCAGGATGGCATGCTGAGTGTTCAGTAATGAGTTGTGAACTTCTAGGGTTTCCGTTTGATATTCATACTGGAGGAGAAGATAACATTTTTCCGCATCACGAATGTGAAATTGCCCAAAATGAGTGTAGTCATCATGGGCAAAAATCGGTGAATTATTGGTTGCATACGAAACACTTACAAGTGGAAGGTAAGAAAATGTCTAAATCTGCGGGAAATTTTTACACAATTCGTGATCTTTTAGCTAAAGGCTGGGCTGGAAATGAAATTCGGTTAGCGTTAATGTCTGCTCATTACCGCTCAACTTTAAATTTTTCAATAAAAGGATTAGAACAAGCTAGAAGTTCTATCAACAGAATTTATGAAGCTGTAAAAATTTCGCGACAAATTGGAGAAGAAGCAAAAAATAATAAAACAGAATTAGTTGAAAAATTTCGCAGGATTTACCAAAAGGCACTTTTTGATGATCTAAATATTGCTGATGCTTTAGCGGCAGTTTTTAGCTTAGTAAAAGAATTTATGAAACTTCGTGAAAAAAACGAATTAACATCAGAAATTGCCGAAGATGTTTTGTATTTTTTGGAGAATGATTTTGATCAAGTTTTTGACATTTTTCCTGAGAAAAAAGAACTAGACGAAAAAACCCGCGAAAAAATTGAAAAACTTGTTTTGCAAAGACAAGAAGCTCGTGAAAGAAAAGATTGGGCAGAATCGGATAGAATTCGTGATTTATTAGCAAAAGAATACAATGTTGAATTGCTAGACTCAGCAGTGGAGACAACTTGGCGAGTGAAATAAAAAATTTCGCGGGATTTTGTTTGACTTTTTATGAAAATTTATTATTTTGTATAGAACTTTTAATAAATTTAAAAATGGAAAAATTAGAATCAACAATTCCAACAGAAAAAATCGATATAAATAAATATTTGGATTTGGACTCTTTTCAAAAATTTTCTGATTTTAATTTTAAAGAAGAAGATTTTTCTGAGGAAGATATAAAAATTGCTATAGATTTTTGGGATTATAAAAATGCTAGAAGAAGTAGTTTCAAACCATATAAAATGCTAAAAAAACCATCTCATTATGCAGCTGTTATTTATTTATATAATTTAAATAAATTTAAAATTCGTTTTGAAGATGCCCCACTTAATAAGTTAATGGAAAACGGGAAACTTTTTGTTGAAGAAAAATTAAAAGAGGAATATTTTTTAGAGGAATTATTTTATCTGTCAGCATGTGATATTTATAGTTTAGAAGTTATTAATATTTTAGAAGAGGAATAATAAAATCCCGCGAAATTTTAAAATAAGGTTTTAAAATATTTTTAATTAAAAATTTCTTTTTCATATTTTGCTAAAGCTTTTTTTAATTTTTCTTCATCAAATTCTGCGACTTTATTTTTAATTAAAAAATCTTTCAGCATTTGGGCAGTTTCCGTAGACAAACGACTAACAAACTCTTTGTTATTCTTATAAGCTGAAAGTTTTAATGTTTTGGAGCGAGCATTTGCCTGATGAATAAACTTTAACCAAAGTTCAATTTTATGTGCTTCTTTTTTGTTGTTTGGCAAAATTGGTACAATTGCATAGTGATCATCTAAAGTTTTATGAAATTCAGTATAACAAATTTTACCGGCTTCATTATTAGCTAGGGAAATTATGGCCAAAATTGTCAGACTAGGAACTTCTTTATCAATTAGAAATGCCACAAAATCAATTAAACTATAACTAAAATGTTTTAAAATTTTCGCGAGTTTTTCGTCAAAATCTTGAGCTTGTTTCTCATCTTTTTTTACTTTCGCTAGTCGAGCCTGTGCAGCTGCAATACGGGCCGCAATACTTTCTGAAGACTCTTCTGAGCCTTCCGAAACATTTCCCATCATTAAGGAATCAAGACTTTCAGAACCACTTTCTGCTGACATAATTGTTTCTTAAAAAATTTCGCGGGAATTATACAGAATTTCTATAAAAAGAGAAAATTTCGCGGGATTTTTACTTCTTACTTTGATAGTTTACTTTTAAAGCTGTCTTAGTTAAAACATGTCCCAGACTATTGACCAAAAGGTGACCAGCTGTCCAATCAGCAGTTGCTGTTGAGCTTATTTCTTTATCCAAGGCCCATAATTCAAAGGTGTATTTTTCTTCTTTATCTTGTGGGCAGGGTCCAACATAACCAATTTTTTGAAAATCATTAATTCCTTGTGGCAATTTTCTCGCGAGATTTTCACTTATTTCAATTGTTTGAGGGGGAATATTCCAAAGCGTCCAGTGAACAAATTTAGGATTATTTGGTTTAGAGTGACTCATTATCAAAAGTAATGATTTTGTTTCTTTTGGAACTCCGGAAATTTTTAATGGCGGAATTTTATTTTCTCCTTCACAAGTATAAATTTTCGGTAATGAATCTCCGTCTTTAAAAACAGGACTACTTAATTTTAAATTAGAATTAGGTAATTTAGACTTAGTTTGGATTTTGTGTTTATTTTTCGCGAGTTTTTTAGTCGATAAAAGTGTGGATTTTTCTGCTTTTTGTAAATTGTCTTTTTCGGAAAAACTACAAGAAACTAAAAAGACTGCGATAAATAATAGAGACAAAATCCTTTTCATTTTAAATACAGGTTTATTTATGTAAATCTTAATGAGATAGGGAATAAAATACAAGTTCAAAGATGTGTCATTTAACTAAATTAAGGACTACTAGGATTCAGTTTATCGTTTGGTGAAATTTTCGCGGGATTTTCTTGGTCTATTAAAGCGTTAAATTTTTCAGCAGCAATATTTACAATCTCATCATATCCACGTCCCAAGCCATATTCATAACTTTTTTTATACCATTCACGAGCTTGACTATAGTCACCAGATTTTTCATAAAATTCACCATAATTTAAGGCAGTTCGAGGGTTTTTAGGGCTTAGTTTTAAAACCTCTTCTAAGACAATTTCAGCTTCATCCAGCTGATTGTTTTCAATTAAAGACCAAGCTTTTAAATTTAAATCTAAAACATTTTTAGGATTATTTTCATTCAAAATTTTTGCTAAATCAACAGCAGCTTGTGGATTTTTGACAATATTTAGTAAGTTATAAATAGCTGAGACAAATTTTTCTTCTTCATTTTTTGGGACATTTTTGGCTAATTCTTTATAAAGTTCAATAACTTTATCGTATTTTTTCTGTTCAATTAGAATGTTAATTAATTTCCAACGAATTTCCCGCGAAAATTCAAAATCAAAGTCAAGAGATTTTTCAAAAAATAGGGCTGATTCGGCTAAGTTTCCATTTTTTTCTAAAGTCAAAGCTAAAAAATAATAAACTTCAGGACGAGATGGATCTAAATCATAAGCTTGTCGGAGGTCTTTTAAAGCGTTTGGGTAATCTTCCATTAAATATTCGGCATACCCACGAAGTACCCAACCATCAACATATTTAGGGTCTTCTTTTATAGCAATGCTAGCAAATTCTTTAGAAAGCACGGCTTCATTATTTTCCGCGAGATTTTTTGCTAATAAAGCGAATAAATGTGGATTTTTCCCTTCGGCAAATTCATCAAAATTTTTATAAACCTTCAAAATTCCAGAAACTTTTTCCAAAAGTTCAGAGCTCTCCTGGTCGGACAGCTTTTTTTGCAATTTGGTTAAAATTTCGCGAGATTTTTTATGATTATTCTGTAATGAAAGCAAAACTGCTTGATAGAATTTTAAATTATCAGATAAATTATCTTGTTTTTCTGTAATAGCTAAAACTTCGCGAAATTTTTTTTCTGCAATTAGCTTTTTAATCTTTAAATCATTGGCTAGCGAATTTTCGGGGAATTTTTTTTGAATTTGAGAGATAAGATTATCTAATTTCGCGGGATTTTTTGTCTGTAAATAAACTTCTCCCAAGAGCTGATAAGGTTCTATTAAGTTCGGATTTTTTTTCAAAACAGTTGCTAACAAAAGGGCAGATTTATCAAATTGAGCGTCTGCTAACAATTTTTTAGCTTCTCTAATTTTTCCTTTGATAGACATAGCCCGTGGAACACCTATTTTTATCGATTTTTTCGCGGGATTTTTTGTCTGTTGTGTTGGTATATTTCTATATCCCCAAAAAATTCCTCCGACAATTAACAAACTTCCTAAACCGATAAGTATTTTATTTTTTGTTTTCATCGGGGACAGTTTCTATTTTCTCGCGAAAAAATCAACTTGCAAAAATTTAGAAAACTTATAAACGGGCTTGACAATTTTAATATAAAAGTATAGAGAAAAAATGATATATTTTCTAAACCCCTATCAGATGAAGAAATTCTTCAAATCAATGTTGTTTGCATTTAGTATTTTAGTAATGACAGCAACTACTTATGCGGTAGCACCTACTATTACTGGAATTGGTTATAGTGGTGTGCCATCTGGTTCTTATAATGGAACTAGTTTTTATGATAACGGAGATGTTATTAATTTTATACTAACTTTTGATCAAAATGTTGACGTGGTAGGAACACCTCAAATGAGATTCAAAGCTCCTAGTAATTACGTAAATTTCGCGGATTATGTATCAGGGAGCGGAACTTCGTCTTTAAATTTTCAATATACAGTGGGAAATCCGTCAGATCTAAATGTTAATGATTGGGATGATATAGAATTACCTACAAATATTTTGAAAATTACGGCTGGTAATTCAATTAAAAATTCAGGCGGAGAAGATGTTGTTGAAACAATTAGTGGAGTCCTTCCAGAGCCAATTAAAATTGATTCTAAGGCACCGACTTGGAATAGAGTAGAAATTTCCTCATCAGCTGGAAATGTTAGTGGAAATACAAGATACTTACCAAGTGGAGCTTCCCTTTTAACAAAGTCTATTCTGACAGAAAATGATACTAGGTCAGCAGTTTCTCTAGATTTTTCTGTAGGTGGTGGTGCTAATCAAACAGTTAATTATACTGGGTCAAACGTAAATGGACGTGATTTAGATGCCCAAAAGACAACTCATTTGATAGGAGACGGAGTAATCACCCTAACAGGTTTTGTTTGGACAGATCAGGCTGGGAAAAATGCAACTGGAACCCCAACCCTTAATGTAAATGATTCTAATCCAGCAGTGACTCAATATGTTGTTGATTCAACTAATCCGACGATTACTTTTAGTGATGATATTGAAATTGGACCAGTCGCCAGTGATGATTTTGATATGACAGTAACAGATGTCAATGGAAATCCCGCGACTTTTTACTACGGATTTTCAAATGACTCTACTTGTGATACAACCGATGTTTATAATTTAGCTTTTACTAATGGTACAACAATTACAATCAATGATGAAACACATAATGGACAGTGGATCTGTGCTAAAGCAGAAGATTTCGCGGGAAATGTGGGGTACCAGGTTTCTGCTAATCCGCTGAATATTGATGTAACAGCACCAGTTTTTTCAAGTATAGGGGTCACATCAAATAATCCAGTTGACTCAAGTTACGGAAAAGCGGATTCTATTCTGACTTTTACTCTGAATTTGGCTAATCCAGATTCTTATGATGGAAGTGGGTCAGTTGATTTTACAATTAATGGAACAGCTTACTCAGCTAACTTTATAAATCCCGCGAATTCTTCACCAGCAGGAGTTTATACTGCTACTTTTGATTTATCAACAATTCCAACTAACTTAAACAACGCTTCAATTCAGATTACAGGAGTAAATTTCGCGGATTTTTTGGGAAATTCCATAACAGGATTTGCTGGTCCAGTGGCACCAACTCCAACCGTAATTATTGATACACAAGCGCCCTCATTGAATTCAGCAAGTTCTTCTACAAATGGAACAGGAGGAGTTTGGGCTAAAGCTAATGAAACTGCTACTTTTACATTAGGTTTTGATGAAGATATAATTCGCGGAATTTTAAATTCGGCGAGTTCGGCGAATAATGCTTCTACATTAACTAAAGAATTTAATATTTCATCTTTTGGGACAACAGATACGATTGTTTTCACAGTAGTAAATGGGGATAATGGTGGCATAACTTTATCAAATATTGATTTTACAGTTGTAGATCGAGCTGGGAACACAACAACTATTTCTGCGGGAGATGTTACAGCTTTATTGGCAGGAACAATCAAAGCTGATACTACTAAGCCAAGTGTTTCTAGTATCGTAATCACTTCAAATAATGCTTTGGATAATAAACTTGCGAAAACTAATGATACAATTCGTATTGATTTTACAACAGCAGATAATTTATCATCAAATATAACTTTACTATCTCCAAATAATACAAATCAGAATTATATTTTAGGAACGGGATATGGATTTACGGTTCATAGTGTTACTGGAACAGGGGCGGGGCAATTTGTAGAAAGATTTACTGATGGGACAGAACCATCAGAAGTAAATGTGCCATTTCAATTTATTATAAAAGATGAGGCCGGAAACACTGAAACTTATACTCAAAGTAATTTAAGTGGCCCTAATGTTCGTTTTGACCGAACAGATCCAATTGTCCAGGAAGTAAAAATTTCCGCGACTTCAGCTGATGGAACCGCCTATTTAGGAGATGTCCCAAGATATTATGCTAAACAAGGAGATTCTTTAGATTTTGAACTACAAATTTGTGATTACGTTGATTCTCAAAATAATCCTCCAACAGGAACAATTTTTGGACAAGCAGTAACTTTGACTGATAATGGAACAACTGGCGTTACCTGTACTACCCCTGAAGGAAATCCGTCAGTTTGGAGAAAGTGGACAGCAAATCTCGCGGGAATTGACGGAACAGAAGGGTTAGTAACTTTTTCAATTGATGCTAAGGATAATGCTGGAAATGTTCTAGTAAATATTACGGGAACAACAGATGGTTCATTAGTTATTTTTGATAAAACAGCTCCTTTGAACCCAACTAATGTAGTTGATTCATTAGGACTTGCTACTCCTAATTTCAAACACCGTTCAAAAGCGCAATTTTCTTGGACAAATGATGCTGATGATACAACAAACACAATAATTGTTTCTGGTGTTCAAGATTTTCACGTTCGTCTTACAAATCCTGCTAATGGAACTGAGGTTCACCGTGATGAGCGTATAAGTTCGCGGAATTTTGATGGACGACTTTCAGCACTTGCTCCATGGGCGGGGCTTCCAATTCCACCACGAGATATTACAGATCCATATGATTTACATATTCAAACTCGTGATAAAGCCGGAAATGACGCTCCAGATGTTGTTGCTTACACTCAACCATATACAATTGGTTTTGTGGGACAAGTTGTTGACACGGCTGGAAATCCAATTCCAGGAGTAACAGTGCAAGTTGTTTCAAGATATGGGGAAACTTGTGATATTTCCCGCGAAATTTGTACAGGCATAACAGATTCTAATGGTCGATACGAAGTTTTGTCTCAAAAAGACCAAGACTACAATTTAACTTTTTTTCACCAAAGATACTATCTTGATAAACAAGATAGTCATTTAGGACATGATAATGATAAAATTGTAAACTCTACTTTAAACGGTATTTCGTCTCCACACGAGACACAGACTGCTAACCAAATTGTTGAAATAACAACTGATAAAATGTTTGTGCGGACAGATGGACAAAATGTCGCGACAAAAATTTGGGTAGCAAGTTTTTCTGGTCAAATTACTTACAACAAAAACGGAAATGATTTAGTAATTACAAGTTTGAGCCGTATTACACAAGTAACTTCAAATAACCCTAATTTACAAATTAAAAATGAGGGAAACAATACTTGGCGAGTTGTCGATTCTGGTAATGTTTTAGCGACAAATAGTGTTGATAATTCGGAAGTGAACGATGAGGGGGTTTCGGCTTTTGGAATTCCCGCGAATTATTCATCAGGAGCCTCACGAATTGGAACAAAATATATTCCGTCAAACGGAAATCCACATAATACTTTTGGTAAATATAAAACACCCGAAGAATGGGCTGAATTTGCAAATCGTTTACGATACGGAGTTAAACCACAAGTTTTAACTTATATTAACCGAAACGGATACGAAGTTTTCCGTGGTTATCGTTACGGAATTTTGGGCTGGGATCGTCCAACAATGAAGAGATTTCAAAATCCTGTAAAATTTCGCGGGAATTTCCGTCGTGGAGAATTTGAAATTTCTGATGAAAATGGAGAAAAAATTACTTCTATGGCAAAAAAAGTAAAAGTTATGAAATCAGTTTTTCAAAAAGAATTTCAAAAACCAGAATACAAATCAGATGAATTTAAAGAAGCTTTAAAATCTTTGCAACCTTTAAAACGAATTTCTTCAAAAGATGCTTACAAAGGAATTTTGACAAGAAATGCACAAAAAACAAAAGTTAATATTTGGGAACATCGTCGAAGTGGCAAAAAGATAATTTCGCGAGATCCTTATGCCCGAAATTTAAAAGTTATTCGTTTGCAATTAGGTGATGGACATTCTATTAAGATTGAAAAAGTTATAAAATAATT
>CAZMOH010000035.1:0-9380 GCA_964567875.1 uncultured Candidatus Peribacteria bacterium
TTTTCCAAAAATTTAAGTACTTCTAAATTCCCACGGAAATAAACTGAGTCTTTGGTAAAATACGCCCCAAATTTCGCGGAATTTTCTGTTCCTCGTTTAGATTTCATCGTTAATTTCCACGCTAAATCATCCGAAATATCAAAATTCTTTTTCAAATATTTAAAAAGTTCTAAGAAATCCTTGTTTTTTGCCTGATAAATCGCGACGATTTGCAAAGCTGGTGTCAGATACTTTTCGCCAAGATTTAAACCAAGTGCGTTTTGATTATAAACCGCCAAGCCTTCTTCCGTGGTCAAATAATCAGCTGTTCCGCGTTGAAATATTTGGAATGGTTGAAGTTTTCCGTTCTCGTTTCGGAAAACATGAGTTCCAATTTCGTGGACCAGTAAAGCTTGCAACCTATTTTCGCGGAATTTTGCTCCTTTCCGAATAATTACACTTCCTTTTTTGGAAATCTGTACATCTGTTACTGAGTTTTCAATAATTTTTATCTGCCAGTGTCGCAAATTATGATTTGCTAAATATTCTTTCATCCGCTCGGCTGCTTCTTCATAATTCATCTCTGGACTATCATCTGGAGAAATATTTTTATTCTCGCGAAGGAAGTTTAGAGCTTTCCGATATAAATTATCCGTAACTTTGCCAAAAATCTTTTCCGAAAATCCCGCGAAATTTTCCGTTCCCACTGCTTCTAAGAGTAATAATTTATTTTCTAATTCAATAATTTTCTCTGCAAACAATGGATACAAAATGTGATCAACTTCTGGAATCTTTTTCAATTCTCGGCGTAAATTAGCCGTGTCTAGTTCTAGTTCTCGATAAGAAAATTTCGGCAAAATTCCCTTATGTGAAAAGAAAATTTCCTTTTGTTCAGCAATATTTCGCGGGTTTATATAAGAAAGAAGTTTTATTTGCTCATCAATTTCACAAACTTTTTTGTCTACACTCTTGATTTTTAAATCATCTAAAGCTTCTTGCATCAAGGTGATACTTTTTTTGTGTTCAATTTTTTTGTTCACATCTATTAAAAAATCTGACAAATATTTTCCAGCTAGTAAAATATCCGCATCTTTGGTTGTACCTTTTTTAACTGGTAATTTCAAACGCTTCCCAGCTAAAGTTATATCCAAAATTGATGATTTCTCATTGAAATATTTCGCGGAAATTTTGTTTTCCTCGGCTAAAAGATCAATTTTCGCCACTAATTTCGCGGGATTTTCACCATTTAAAGTGACTGATTCAAAAACTCCAATAATTGGCTTGTCTACTCCTAATTTTTCTTCTTTGATTTTACTAGTTGAAAATAAGGTTTTAGCAATTTTGACCCCTTCTTCGGGCGCTAATATTTTTAAATCTTTAATTTTATTTAAACGCTCTTTCATCGGAGCTTTATTGGCAATTTGAATTTTTAGTCCTGGACGAGCATTAAGTTCTAAAACTTTTACCCCACTGGTTGTAATTACAAAGTCAATTCCTAAATATTTAATGCCTGTTGCCGCCTGAATTTTCGCAGAATTTAATAAAATTTCGTCCCAATAAGGAACTTCAAAACCTACTGCCGAACGACCGTTTTTAAAAGTTTTAATATATTCTGAATAATAAGCTGCTCCTGTTGTTTTACCTGTCCCAATATCAATTCCTACTCCGTATGCACCCAATTCCATATTGGCTTTTCCATCAGATTCGGCTGTCGGCACTCGCAACATTGCCATTACCGGCACCATATTATAAACAATTACACGCACATCAGTTAAACCCGCTTCAGTTAATTGTCGCAAATCCGGATGAGGAATAAGTAGTTCCTCAAAAATAACTTTATCACGAGTTCCAGATATGGAATATTTTCCTTCTAAAATATCAACACAATGACGATATAAATCATCTTTTGTAATCTTCTTTCCAGAAGCAGTTCGCCAACTTTTACCGATTTTCTCGGTAATTACATAAATTCCCGCTCCCGCAAACCCTAAATTTGGTTTAACTACAAACTTGTCCGGTAATCCCGCGAAAAATTCGTCTGTTAATTGCGTATATTTAGTAATAACATGATAAAGTTTCGCTACTCCAATCCCACGAGATTCAAGAAAATGTTTGGTATAAATCTTATCATCAGCAAATTTTTTATCTTTAGCCGTATTATGCACGGAATACTCGAGATTCCGAGAATTCATTCCCAGTATTTTTTTTGATTTCGCGAAAAAATTACTCATAAATTTCTAAAATTATTCTTCTGATTGGTCTTTAAATAAAGTTCTAAATTTAAAGTATTCCGTTAATCTCAAACCAGTAAACCTTCCCAGCCAGATAATTCCCAAAGCTGGTAAGAAAATCCATTCTGGTGTGGCCAAAATATTCGTTTGTAACCACGGCCACATTACCAGAGAATAAGCCACTAAAGCGACTAACACTGTTTCCCCAGCCGAAAAAATCGCGGATTTAAATCCACTTGCAGTTTGAGCCGAAATAAATTTTTCAGAAATCGTAGACATCACAAGCATGGGAAAAATAGCCAAAGCCAAATTTAGCGAAATATTAAAATAAACAGCAATTCCCAAAATTAAAAAGAAAGACAATGCAATTCCTGAATATAACAAAGCTACTTTTGGGATATAAAGAAGTTCCACTTTTTCAAAAAATAAACGCAAAAGTGAACTAACCAGTAAAACCACTAAAAAAACTGTAAACCCAAAGTTTAGTCCCAAAAGCATAAAGGATAAAGTTAACATCAGTGGTGAAAAAACTCCAAAAGTTTTAATTCCAATAAATTGTCGCGCAAAAGCTATTAAAAAAGCAATGAAGGGAACCGCTAAAAGTAAATACAAAACAGTTTGGGAAATCCCGCGAAAAACAAAGTAATTAGTTAATTTAGAAATTGGTAAAAGCCAAGTTGTATTTGAAGTCCCATCTATAATTTCATACTCCAATCCCCTATTTTTTAATTCAGAAGATATTTTCGCAGGATTTTTTTTCTCAAAAAATAGTGATAAAGCTTTATGACGAATTAGAAAAATTTCGCGAGGATTTAAAATTGAAAAACTCGGATAAAGAAGTTTTTTAAATTTTTTTAGAGACGCTGACTCAGTTAATTGTACCCAAATTTTGTCTTGTGAATTAAACTTTTCGCTATCTGACAACTTCTGCCACCATTGCGCAAGGTTTTGCAGCTCGTCAGCTGTTTCTGTCGCAAAGATAATCAACTTTGATTCTTTTAAAAAACTTAAATTCTTTTGTAATTCTCCTAGCAATTCCTGGTCGGCAGTCACTCCCGTTTCCGAAGTTTTCAAAATAATTGGTTTTAACCAAATCCCGTTTTCTCCAGCTTCTTCTAAGATACCTGAAATTTTTTCGCGGGATTTAGCGATGATCATTCCTTTCTCAGTATAAACAAAAATATTTTTTTCAACTGATTCTCTTTCTAATCCTTGTTTTATACTCAATCGTATTTTATATTTTCCCGGTTTGGAGAAACTATGAATCACCTGTTTTCCCCACTGAGTTGGCGTTTCATCACCAAAATTCCACGAAATAGAAGGTGTGCCCGAAATAGAAATCCCGCGAAAATTTGATTTACTAGCATCAAATAAGACCTGCTGTCCCTGTGAAATAAAGTCATCAACACTTATAACTGGTATAATTTCTGAACTTTGCAAAATTTTCGCGGGATTTTCGGTTCCGCCTGTTTCAGAAACTTTTTTAATATTTTCTGTTTGAGCAAAAACCAAAGATGAACATATCAAAACTGCCAAAACCGATAAAAATATCTTCCTCATCAAAGTACATTCTCTTTTTTCCGCGAAAAAAAACAAGTTTTTAAAGGGCAGAGTTGAAATTTCGCGGGATTTCAGGTATAATGTCAAGAAATTTAAATTTTAAATTTATGTCAAAAGAAAAACAAAGACAAGGACAAGAAAGCATGTCTGACAAAGAGATAATTACAAAAGCTTTTAAAGTCATACTTAAAAAGACCAGTAAGGCAACTCTTTGGACCTTGAAAAAATCTTTTAAGTTAGCTGTTTGGGTTAATGATAAAACAGGACAAGCAACTGAAGTGGTATTTAAACCTTTAGTTAATCTTGGCATAAAGAAAGTTAATAATTCTGATAAAGAAAAGCTAAAAATTTTTGTAAACAAGGTACAAGAAAAATATACAAATATAAAAGATAAAACCCGTAAACGAGTTTTAGGATTGGTTGTTTTAGGAGGACTTACTTATGCTTATGAGGCTGATATTGTAAAGAAAACTTTAGATATTGAAAAAGACGGAAAAGAATGGGTTATGAAAAAAATATCAGATACAGAAAAAGAGGTTAAAAAAATTTTTATGATTCACTCTGATGAAGAAGATAATAATAAAACCAATAAGATATTAAAATCAAAAATAAGCGGGATTATAGAAAATATACAATATAACGGAAGTAGTATCCCCTGTGTAAAATATAAAATCCAAAAAGGAGAAACATTATGGGGAATAATTTCAAATTTCTCAGAAGAAGGGATAGGAGATATAGTAGATTTTGTAGCCGAAATAAATAAATTAAAAAACAATCATGACATACAATATGATAACTACTTATACATTCCTATTGATATTCTTCCTACTGAGTATATCAAAGATTTACTTAAATCTAAAAGTCTAAAAAATAACCCTAAAATATATAGAATAAAAATAATCGATAATATTTGGAATACATTAGAATCCTATGGTTTTGATCCAAGTTATTATAAAGAAGTATTTGAAGATAATAAAAGATTAAATCCTTATTTTAAGGATATAAAAAACTTCAATCAACTTCCAGCTAATATTGAATTATATATAGATAATAAATATTTCTCTGAAAGAGAAATAACGTACAAGATACCCCAAAAAACAAGAAAAAAAAGTAAAACAGGAAAATATATCAGACCAGAAGAAATACCTGGAGTAAATGATAATTTTTATAAATTTGAAAATAATATAGAAATAGTATCTGAAGAATTAAAAGGACTACATGTTATTTTAGATCCAGGACATGGTGGAAATAATACTAGACCTTTTATTAATGGTATACAAGAACATGAAGTTGTTTATGATATAGCCAATCGATTATTTGTTCTTCTCAAACAACATGGAGCAAATGTAAATATAACAGTAATCAGTCCAAATGGCCCACAGATTACTGAAAAAACTATTTTAAAACCACAAGAAGATGAATTCTATTATGGTACAACTTTAAAAGTTCAAAAACCTAGAAGAGATATTCCTATAAGGAGGAAACTTGCTAATAAATTTATAGGACAAAACAAAGCTGAAAAAACTATATTTCTGTCAATTCACACAAATGCTTCTAATAAGAGGCAAGCACATGGACT
This sequence comes from uncultured Candidatus Peribacteria bacterium, assembly GCA_964567875.1. Lineage (GTDB taxonomy): Bacteria > Patescibacteriota > Gracilibacteria > UBA4473 > UBA4473 > JALVIB01. The sequence continues at coordinate 5,350 of CAZMOH010000035.1, forward strand.
GGAAGTTCAACTATATAACAAAGGAACTAGAATTGAAGATAAAAAATTCGCGAAAAATATAATTAAAGCAAGTAAGATGATAGATAAATATAATCGCGGTATAAAAATTGACAGAAGAGCTGGGATAGTAAGAAATAATAGAACCCGAAAAGCCGATTATATACATAGTAATTACAAAGCATTGGTTGAATTAGGTTTTCACTCCAACAGAACAGAGGCGAAAAAATTATCAGATCCAAAATGGAGACAAAAATATGCTGAGATGCTTTTCGATGGAATATGTCGAACTTACTTAAATAAACAAGCTACTGAAATTAAAATAGAGGGGATACAAAATTTGGAATATAAAAAAAGGATGTCAAGAGAAGAATTCCAAGAAACAACTAAAAACTTAAATGCCAAACAAATAAATAGAGCAATAACTCTTGATAAAACATATATAACAAATAGAAAAAAAAGAATTCCATTATCTAAAAAGGCAATGGGGGAAATGTTTGTATATTATTCAAAAGGAATTGAAGAACATTATGGTATACCAGCAGAAGTTGTTTTAGTACAAACCGTTCTAGAATCTCACTGGGGAACTGGAACAAAAAACAGAAAATTACCAAAAAAATATCTTAATTTTCATGGATTAAAAGACCAAAACGGCAAATATTATACTTCTAACGAAGGTCCCAACTCAAATAAAGAAAAAACAAGTAAGTTTGCAGTATTTAATAATGTTTGGGAAAGTTTTAGTGCTTACGGAGCCAGATTGAAATGGAAAAAATGGAAAAATTCAGAAACTACCGTTTATCATAAGGCATTTGAAGCTAAAAGCCCGCGAGATTTTATAAAAAAATTGGCACCTATTTATTCTAGCGATAAAAAATATGCACAAAAGTGTTTTGATGTTTGGAAATCTATTAAAAAGAGATGGCCAGAATTAACAAAAAACATGGATTTAGATAGAAAGCTTTAAGCATCTTTTGCTCTCCAATAAAAATAAACTAATAACCGAGCTTATAATGAAAACTCTTGAAATTTCGCGGGATTTCAGGTATAATGAAAAGAATTTAAGAAATTATCATGAAAAATTTATTTTTGTTTTCAGGACATAATAAAAAATCAATCAGTTTCATATTTATGAAAAGTTTGGAATCTAGCAAATTTGATTTTGAAAATAATAAATTAGATGTTTTAAGTAAAATTGATAATAAATTAAAAAACCTAGAACAAGAAATAAACGGTGATCCTGTAAAAAAAGCTCGTCAAATAGCCGTAAAACAAGAGGAGATTGAATGGAAGAGAAGAGTTAAAGAACTTGAAAAGGAAAATGCCGAAACAATTAAAAAAATGCGCGAAAACGGAGAACCTGAAGAAGCAATAAAAGAATTGGAAAGATATAAATATTTTGATCCAACCTTTAGAGAAAGATTTATTTCTGGACCATCAATGATTTATCCTAAAAAAAATTCTTCATGGATTACTCTCATAAAAAATAGTAATACTATAAATTCAGCAAAATTAACAGCAAAAAATAGTACTGATGAAAAACCAGATGTTTGGAATCTATTACAAACAAATAAAAACATTCAGAAAGTTGCTAATTATTTAAATAAGAAATTTGGAAAATTAAAAATTACAGACTCACTCGGTATTTGGTTTGATGAAAAAGAACAAAAAACAATAATTTATTTTGAAAGAGATGGAAAAACAACAGCAATCCCTTTTTCTGAAATCTAACAATCCCCACAACACACTCTTTTCTCACCACAAACTTCTTGAAAAAATTTAATTACCTCTCCCCTTTTTTCGCGGGATTTTTTCATTAGGAAACTTCCAACCACGACAATATCTGCCCCCGCTTTAGCCAGTTCCATAACATTCTCATCATTTATTCCTCCATCAACTTCAATTTCTCCAGAAAATCCACGCGCGCGTAGTTCCTCTACTTTTAAAATTGAAGCTGGCATAAAACTCTGTCCTCCAAACCCTGATTTAACTGACATAACTAAAATTTGGTCTGCTAATTTTAAAATCTCATCTGTAAGCCAATCCGGATCGGTATAACCATCAATAGAAATTCCCGCTAAAATCCCGCGAGATTTTATTTCTTTTAACAGTTCAACAGCCCGTGGAATCCCTGTGGCTTCAATGTGGAAGGTAAAAGTCTTCACTCCCAATTCCACAAAATCGTCCAAAAAATTCGCGGGATTTAAAACCATTAGGTGCGCCTCTGTTTCTAACGGAAATTTAATATTTTTCAAAACTGCCATTCCAAAAGAAAGATTAGGAACATATTGTCCATCCATAATGTCTAAATGAATTCGGTTAGCTGTCTTGATTGAGGCCAGTTCAGCTTCAAGATTATTGAAATCAGCATCAAGAATAGAAGGAGATATTTTCATTTTTCTTGGTAAAAAGTAGTTCAAGGATAGTTAATTATTGAAAATTTTCAAAATTTCGCGGGTTTTTCGCAAAACTTGAAAAGATTGAGGGAATCTCTAAACTCCACAACGAAGCAAGTTTCCTTAATGAAAATAAAAACTTTTCGCCCCCGTAAAAATAGGAGTTCATTTTGGTCCATTTTTAAGATAAAACATTCATTACAACAAAATCCCGCGAAATTATCTATTTGGAAAAAAGTTTTAAAACTTGGCTTATGGTTATTCGGGTTTTTTTTAATTTTTTCAATAATTTATGGAACTTTCTTTTTACCTAGTGTCAAAAATGCTGCTCAACTAAATTTCGCTCAATCAACAGTGATTTATGACCGCGGAGCTTTAGAAAATCCCGCGAATTTAAATGACCATATTCTATATATAATTCATGGTGATGAAAATCGTGAATATGTTCCTTTAAAAGAGATCTCCCCTTGGATAAAAAAAGCCACAATCGCTATTGAAGATGACCAATTTTATCATCATTTCGGATTTGATATCCCCGCTTTATTTAAAGCCGTTTTGCATAGATTTTTAGGAATTGGTAATGCTCGTGGAGGATCAACTATTACGCAACAATTAGTTAAAAACACCTTTCTTTCTAATGAGAAAACAATTTTACGAAAATATAATGAACTTTTGTTAGCTATAAAGATGGAAATGGCTTTTAGTAAAGACCAAATTCTAGAAATGTATTTAAATAAAATCCCGTACGGTAGTAATGCTCACGGGATTGAAGCTGCCGCTCGCAAGTTTTTTGGCAAAAGTTCGCGGGATTTAACGATTGCGGAAAGTGCTGTGTTAGCGAGTTTGCCTCAAAGACCAACTCTTTTTTCTCCGTATGGTTCCCATAAAGATTTATTAATGGGATTTTACAAGTACGAGGAAGGACAAGGCGAAGTTTATAAAAAAGGACGCAAAGATTTAGTTCTACAAAGAATGTTAGATACTGGACAAATTACTTTTGAACAGTTTAAAGTTGCTTTTAGTGAGTCCAAGAATCTTCAATTCAAATCAAAAAAAGAAAACATTAAAGCTCCTCATTTTGTCTTTCTTGTTCGTCAAATATTAGAAGAAAAATACGGGAAAGATTTTTTAAAGAACGGAGGGTTTCAGGTTTACACAACTTTAGATCACGATTTACAAAATCTCGCGGAAAAAACTATTACTGAAAAAACTGCTCATTATCCAGGAACTTATGGAGCAACTAATGCTGCTCTGGCAGCTATTGATCCTGATAATGGACAAATTTTAGCTTATGTTGGTGGACGAGATTTTTTCGATACAGAAAATGATGGACAATTTGATGTTTTAACATCTAGCCGACAACCTGGTTCTAGTATTAAACCTCTAGTTTATGAAACCGCCTTTGAAAAAGGTTATGTCCCGTCAACTCAAATTTTTGACACGGAAACTGATTTTGGTGGTGGTTATATCCCGCGAAATTTTGATGGAAAATATCGTGGCCCTGTTTCCGCTAGAAAAGCACTTGACGCTAGTTTAAATGTTCCAGCCGTTAAAATGGCTTATCTAGGAACACCTGAAAAAATTTTTGAAAATTCGCGGAAATTAGGATTAAAAATGAAAGGTGATCCCAAAACACAC